>NZ_JADYXN010000138.1:0-762 GCF_015864285.1 Pseudoalteromonas sp. NZS100_1 | reverse complement strand
CCAATCTGAAGCGCGACGGCAGCAACCCCGCCATCGTCCTGCCCCATGGCGGTCCCACCGGTCAGGCGCAGGATGGTTACAGCCGCTACGCCACCGCCTTTGCCAGCCGCGGCTATGTCGTGATCCAGCCCAATTTCCGCGGCTCGACCGGCTATGGCAAGGCATTCCAGGACGGCAACGTCAAGGATCTGGGCGGCGCCGACCTCAAGGACACGGTCGCGGCCAAGCATTTCCTGGTCGATAGCGGCTATGTCGATGCCAAGCGGGTCGGCATCTTCGGCGGCAGTTATGGCGGTTTCATGACCCTGATGGCGATCGGCCGGGCGCCCGACGAGTTCGCCGCCGCCGTCCAATGGTTCGGCATCATCAACTGGCGCACCATGTATCGCGACCAGGATGAGGAGCTGAAGGCTTATCAGCGTAGCCTGCTGGGCACGCCCGACAGCGATCCCCAGGTCTATGACGCCGCCTCGCCGCTCACCTATATCCGCGCGGCGAAGGCGCCGTTGCTGACCATCTAGGGCGAAAACGACATTCGCGTGCCGCGCGGCCAGGCGCAGGAGGTGCATGACATCCTCAAGGCCAAGGGCAATGTGGTGGAGACGATTTTCTACCCGGCCGAGGGCCATGGCTTCCAGAAAAAGGAGAATCAGCTCGATTCGCTGACCCGCACCGTCGCCTGGTTCGATACCTATCTCAAGCCGTCGTCCGCCAGATAGGGCGCGCGCTGCAGGCCGGCGCTCAGCAGCGCTGGCCACAAGG
>NZ_JADYXN010000137.1:0-765 GCF_015864285.1 Pseudoalteromonas sp. NZS100_1 | reverse complement strand
CGCTGGCCGGCATGAAGGAAACCACCACCGGTGATACGCTGTGCGCCGAGCGCCAGCCGATCATCCTGGAGCGGATGGAATTCCCCGAGCCGGTCATCGAACTGTCGGTGGAACCCAAGACCAAGGCCGACCAGGAACGTATGGGCATCGCGCTCAACCGCCTGGCCGCCGAGGATCCCTCGTTCCGCGTGTCGACCGACCATGAATCGGGCCAGACGATCATCAAGGGCATGGGCGAGCTTCACCTCGACATCCTCGTCGATCGCATGAAGCGCGAGTTCAAGGTCGAAGCGAACGTCGGTGCGCCGCAGGTGGCGTACCGCGAATCGCTCGCGAAGGCCGTCGACGTCGACTATACCCACAAGAAGCAGTCGGGCGGTACCGGTCAGTTCGGCCGTATCAAGGTCAAGCTGACCCCCGGCGAGCGTGGTTCGGGCTTCGTCTTCAAGGACGAGATCAAGGGCGGTAACATTCCCAAGGAATATATCCCCGCGATCGAAAAGGGCATGCGCGAAACCGCTGCCACCGGTTCGCTGATCGGCTTCCCGATCATCGACTTCGAAATCAAGCTCACCGACGGCGCGTATCACGACGTCGACTCGTCGGCGCTGGCGTTCGAAATCACCGGCCGCGCCGCGATGCGCGAAGCGGCGCAGAAGTCGGGCATCACCCTGCTCGAGCCGGTCATGAAGGTCGAAGTCGTGACCCCGGAAGAATATCTGGGCGACGTCATCGGCGACATGAACAGCCGTCGTGGCCAGATCC
>NZ_JADYXN010000136.1:0-771 GCF_015864285.1 Pseudoalteromonas sp. NZS100_1 | reverse complement strand
ATCTTCCGCATTCTTACATTCCCGCCGCTGCCCGCGCGCGGGCCAGTTGCTCTTCACGATCGCGGGAATAGCTGGAGAGGGCTTCCGCCGTTTTGGCCGCTTGTTCGGCCCGACGCGCCCGCTCCATGGCATCGACGCGGAGCTGGTCGTTCATCATGGACGCGCTTTCAAGCTGGATGCGCGCTTGAAGGTCAGCGACTTCCTTGGCCGTTGATGCCGAAGCTAGGCGGCTGCGCAGCTCTTCCAGGCCTTCGCCACGCGATGTGGCCGCTTTGCCCATCCCTTCGGCCATGGCCTTGTCCATCGCGATCGAGCGCGCGGACTGATAGCGAACATCAGTCTGATCGCCATTCGCGGACACGCCGAGACGTTCGAGCATGTCCTGATAGATCGCATCAGATCGCCCGCCATAGCTGCCGCCGCCGCCAAAATCGCCGCGCGCCATGCGTTCGAGCGAGTTCACATCGACGCCGAGCGTGCGAAGCGAATCCGTCTTGAGCTGGTTGGCGATCGAGGAAACATCGGTCAGCTGGTTCAACCCTTGGTAGAGCTGCTGCGCTTCCGCAATCTGCTGGCGACCTTGCTCGATCATCTGCATGGTCTTCTGGATTTGTTCGATATGCTTGAGCACGGACGTGCTATCGAACACAGGGATACCCTGCGCACTGGCTGGCGTCGCGGCCGCAAGGCTCCCGATCGACACAGCCGCCAAGAAAAGCTGCTTCATAGTCTCACTCCTTTCAGCTTGGGCGCCGGCGCCGGTGAAATTCC
>NZ_JADYXN010000135.1:0-773 GCF_015864285.1 Pseudoalteromonas sp. NZS100_1 | reverse complement strand
CAATTTTTATGGCCATGACGAAACTCCTGCTCAAAATGCAAAATTCCCTCATCTTCAATTTGGTAAACTTGAACAAATAACTCTGATTGCCCTAGAGCAAAATTTGGCGTGTCTATATCTATCGTTAATTGGCAATGGGAACTAGTTAGCTTTTTGACCCCTAGCTGAACACTTGGGTTCATCAATGTGCCTACCAATGCGGCATAGCACTCTTTTGGTTGAGTGTGCCATTTTTTATAACTACCAGTACAACGGTCATCTACGTCTTTTGCAAATGGGCCATTTTTAGTCCAAGTTTCTAGCTCATTATCTGTGACTAATATAGCAATAATTGTAAATTAAACTAGACAGCCACTCTAATTGTGCAAGGCCAAACTGCAAAAAATTAGGTTGGGTGTCTAGTTTATTTTTGTTTTCTGCAGTATGGTTTTTTGCTATTTGGTTAGGATTTAACATTTTTGGTGCAGTAACAGGCCCTGATGGCATTGATTATGGTGCGCATATTGGTGGCTTTATAGCTGGACTAATTATTGGTTATATTTTGAAAAGTAAAATATTAGAGCAAAACCCTATAATTCGTTTACTAAACCAAAATGAAGCACAGTTAAATCGTTAATCGTTAATCGTTAATCGTTAATCGTTAATCGTTAATCGTTAATCGTTAATCGTTAATCGTTAATCGTTAATCGTTAATCATTATATTAAAGCCACTAATAGATAAA
Source organism: Pseudoalteromonas sp. NZS100_1 (assembly GCF_015864285.1). NCBI lineage: Bacteria > Pseudomonadati > Pseudomonadota > Gammaproteobacteria > Alteromonadales > Pseudoalteromonadaceae > Pseudoalteromonas > Pseudoalteromonas sp. NZS100_1. Next base: position 51 of record NZ_JADYXN010000135.1, on the reverse strand, counting down.
CATTAGTGGCTTTATAAAACTTCTCACTAATTTCTATAACTTACAACGTGT
>NZ_JADYXN010000134.1:0-779 GCF_015864285.1 Pseudoalteromonas sp. NZS100_1 | reverse complement strand
AGCTGGTTTATGCGCTTATTAAATGAAGGTATTGCGCGCAGAGCGAACAAAGAAGATAACTGCACAGGACGGTTCTGGGAGGGACGCTTTACGTCTCAAGCATTACTAGATGAAGCATCCCTTGCCGCCTGTATGGCGTATGTCGATTTAAACCCAATTAGAGCTAAAATGGCTAATACCCCAGAAGAGTCAGACCATACCAGCGTCCAAAAACGTTTAACACACGCAAGAGATGGTAAACAACCAAAACAACTACTTCGCTTTGCAGGCATGCCACGTCAAATAATGCCAAAAGGGCTCCCGTTTGAGCTTAAATCGTACCTTGAACTTGTTGAATTAACAGGACGTTGTATACGAGAAGATAAGCGAGGGTATATTGAAAGTGCACATTTGCCTTTACTAGAAAGAGTGAATATATCACCAGAAAACTGGTTAAAACTCACCACACAATTTACACGCGTATTTCATGGTGCAGTAGGCAGTCCCACTTCACAAGCAAGTTACTGTGAAAATTTAAACAGAAAACGGCGAGCGAACATCAGTAACTGCCAAAAGCTTCTCGCATAAACTTAAACTACTCAGTAAAATTATTCAGTAATAAATCACAACTGCATCATGCAGTTATTTTTGTGCATGTAATTTAAGATTAACAGCGGTAATGTTTTATTTAATGAATTAAATAAAAGAAATAGATAAGGAAAGGTAAGTTTTTAACATAAAAAGTAGATTTTATGGCACAGTTTAGCTTGCACAATTAGAGTGGCTGTCTAGTTTAATTC
>NZ_JADYXN010000133.1:0-781 GCF_015864285.1 Pseudoalteromonas sp. NZS100_1 | reverse complement strand
AAGGCGACCGTGGCACTGCTCGCTGCCGTCGGCATGCAGGGGCGCGACTGGCATCGCCTGCCGCCTGGTCATCTCTATCATGTGGTGGCGGCGCTGCATCGCGTCGGGCTGGACCCGGAGGCGCGGATGATCGCGGCCGAGGCCCTGACCCGCCTGTCCTGACCCGGTCCGGGGCGATGGATGATGATGCCGTCCTGATCGACCGCTTCCTCGAAATGATGGCGGCGGAACGGGGCGCGTCGCGCAACACGCTGCTCGCCTATCGCACCGACCTTCAGGGCGCGGGCGAGATTGTCGGCGGCCTTGCCGTCGCCAGCCAGGACATGCTCGGCCGTCTTGCTGGCGAATGGGCGCCGCTCGCGGCCTCCACCGTGGCGCGCAAGGCGTCCGCGCTGCGCGCCTTCTATGCCTTTCTGGAGGAAGAGGGGCTGCGCGCCGACAATCCCGGCGCGGCATTGCCCCGGCCGGTCACGCGCCGTCCACTGCCCAAGATCTTGTCGTCGCAGGAGGTCGATTCGCTCTTTGCCCTGATCGCGCAGCGGGTGGAGACGGCGCATCCCGCGCCGCTCGACCTGCGGCTCTCGGCACTGATCGAACTTCTCTATGGCTCGGGTCTGCGCGCGACCGAACTGGTTTCGCTGCCGCGCAAGGCACTGGCCGTCGATCGCCCCTTCCTCATCATCAGGGGCAAGGGCGCGCGCGAACGGCTGGTGCCGATCTCCGACCGCGCCCGCGCCGCCGTCGCCACCTGGCTAGCCCATGTCCCGGCCGACAGCCCCTG
>NZ_JADYXN010000132.1:0-788 GCF_015864285.1 Pseudoalteromonas sp. NZS100_1 | reverse complement strand
AACCCTACGGACAGGGAAGGCCGCACGGCCCGCTACAACCCGCTCAGCTATATCAACAGGTCCGACCCGATTGAGGTCCTGGTCGAATTGCAGAAGATCGCCACGATGCTCTTCGTGCCCCCGGAGAAGGGCGAGGCATTCTGGACGGAATCAGCCCGCACGGCCTTTGTGGGCATAGCATCGTGGATCGCGGCCAAGCCTGAACGTCCCTTCTCGTTTGGCGAGATCTACCGGACCATCACGATGCCGGGGATGAAGGCATTCTTCGCCAAGGAAGCCGGCGATGGTGCGCTATCGGAAGGGTGCCGCGCTGCGTTGAGCGATTTTACGTCCAGCGCAGACAACACATTCACCGGCATTATCCAGACCGTCACCTCCAAGCTCAATCTCTGGATCAATCCGATTGTCGATCGCGCGACGGCCGAAAGCGACTTTTCCCTGACGGACCTTCGCCGCATCCCGACCTCGATCTATCTCGGTGTCTCGCCGGATGAACTCGATAGGGTCGCGCCGCTCTACAATCTGTTTTTCCAACAGCTGATCGACCTCAACACGCGGCAACTGCCCGACGATGGTGAAAAGCTATCCGTGCTGCTCATTCTGGACGAATTTGCGCGGCTCGGCCGCGCCCAGGTCATTGCCAATGCGTTCTCCTATGTGCGCGGCTATGGGCTGCGTCTGCTCCCCGTCATCCAGTCCCGCTCCCAGCTGCGGAATGTCTATGGTGAGCATGGCGCGGACGAAATCGTATCAAACTGCGGGGTCGAAATTGCTTTCACGCCGAAGGA
>NZ_JADYXN010000131.1:0-788 GCF_015864285.1 Pseudoalteromonas sp. NZS100_1 | reverse complement strand
GAACTTGCGGCCACCCTTGCGTCCCCGCGCGCGGGCAGCGGCCAGGCCAGCCATGGTGCGCTCGCGGATCATATCCCGCTCAAACTCCGCCAGTGTGGCAAAAATGCCGAACACCATCCGGCCCGATGGCGTCGTGGTGTCGATCTGCGCGCCCTTGCCGGTGAGCACCCGCAGACCGATACCGCGATCCGACAGATTCTGCACCGTGCTGACCAGGTGGGTGAGCGTTCGGCCGAGCCGGTCGAGCTTCCAAACGATGAGGACATCGCCGTCGCGCAACGATTTCAGGCAGGCGGCAAGACCGGGGCGATCATCACGGCTACCGGATGCACGATCATCATAGATATTGCCTGGCTCGACACCGGCAGCGCGAAGGGCATCGTGCTGCAGGTCGAGCGACTGCGAGCCGTCGGCTTTGGACACGCGGGCGTAGCCGATCAGCATGGATCACAAACGAAGGTTTGAGGCGGTGACGAACATGAGCACATAAGATTGGGCTATTGTGTATCTTAACCAGCATCTCAATCAAGCTATCTCAAACCGTAGCTCGGAAAGAATAAGGAGCATGTATGCCGCGTCGCGTGACCCTGACCGATCGACAGCGCGAGGCGCTGCTTCACTTGCCGGTCGATCAAGGTGAGCTGCTGCGGCACTATACCCTCAGCGATGAGGATCTCGGGCATATCCGCCAGCGCCGGCGCGCCCACAATCGTTTTGGCTTCGCGCTGCAACTGTGCGTCCTGCGCTACCCGGGCCGGGTGCTCGCTCCTGGCGAGTTGATCCCGGCG
>NZ_JADYXN010000130.1:0-792 GCF_015864285.1 Pseudoalteromonas sp. NZS100_1 | reverse complement strand
GCCGTCCAGCACACGGCTGAGCGGGTCGGCCGCGAGCACGTTGGTCAGCGCGGAGGCCGTGGCGACAAGGGTTCTGAACCGTTCCCAGCCAGGCCCGGTGGCGATTATCCCGTCCAGGGCCGTGCCATCGTCCTGCGCTCCAAGCAAAGCACCACCGATTTCGGCAAAGGACTTCAGCGTGTCCCGAACGGCCGCCTTTTCGTCGGCGATCCTGGTGTTGCAAAGGCGTTCGGAGGCCCGATAGAGACGGCCTACGATGCGATCGTGGGTCTCCACGATGACATCGGCCAGCGATGACCGCCATTCCAGGGTGCAGACAGCGAGGATCGCAAGCCGCCTGTCTTCGGGCAGATCACGCATGCCGTCGGCGTAATAGCGCTCGCCCTGCCGGCGAAGCCGGGGCACACGATGCGCCGGCACGCCGTCCAGCAAATCCGCCGGAAGATCGAACCTTTGAAGATATTCCAGTCGATCCATCAGCCGGTTAGCGGCTGCTGAATTTGCGCCAACCTCGAACTGTCGCAGCCATACGAAGCGCGTGACGCGACCATCCACCGTATCCTCCAACAGGTGAGCCAAATTCTCGCTCAGGGTTGGCGTGATGCGATGGGCGATAAGATCCTCGATCCGGCGCTCGGCCTCAACCAGCGCATCGGCGCAAAGGCGCTCGATCGTCGAGGAGCCGGGAAGGATCGTGCGGGTGCGGCGACACTCCGCAACGAAGCGACGGGCAAGATCCTCATTCGATGTCGCCGCCTCGGCTTCCCGAGCGATCCATTCGCGCAAATCCCG
>NZ_JADYXN010000129.1:0-799 GCF_015864285.1 Pseudoalteromonas sp. NZS100_1 | reverse complement strand
GCCGCAACATCTGATGAGCCGCTTCGCCCGGGACCGGAAGGTCATCGTTTGGGAAGAGCCGATCCACGATGCGCCAAGTGCGACGTTGGACACCCATGTCTGCGACTGTTCCGGCGTCACCATCCTCACCCCGCACCTCCCCGCCGGCCTCAGCCGGCATGAGGAGACGGAAACATTGCGCGCCCTGCTCGACGGCGCGATCACCCGCGATCCGGCGCGACCGCTCATCTGCTGGTACTATACGCCGATGATGCTGCCCTTCTCCGACCATCTGGCGGCGGACTGCATCGTCTATGACTGCATGGACGAGCTGGCGAACTTCAAGGGCGCGCCGTCAGAGCTTCTCCCGCTTGAGCAGCGGCTGCTCGACAGCTGCGACCTCGTCTTCACCGGCGGGCACAGTCTCTACGAGGCAAGGGCCGCGCGCCATCCTTCGGTCCATGCCTTTCCATCCAGCGTCGACGCCACCCACTTCTCGACCGCCCGCGCCGCTGGTCCGGAGCCGGAGGATCAGGCGGAGCTCCCCTCCCCGCGCCTCGGTTTTTATGGCGTCGTGGACGAACGGATGGACCTCGCGCTGCTGGAAGGTTTGGCGGACGCGCGGCCCGAATGGTCCATCGTCATCGTGGGGCCAGTGGTGAAGATCAGCGACGCCGACCTGCCCCGCCGCCCCAACCTCCATTATCTGGGCGGCAAGGGCTATGCCGAACTGCCCGACTATCTACGCGGCTGGGACGTCGCCCTGATGCCCTTCGCCATCAACGAGGCGACACGCTTCATCAGTCCCACGAAGACACCC
>NZ_JADYXN010000013.1:66672-117437 GCF_015864285.1 Pseudoalteromonas sp. NZS100_1 | reverse complement strand
CAGTAGTGAAACGAAACAGCGCCGATGATAGTGTAGCATTTGCTATGTGAAAGTAGGACATTACCAGGCTTCAAATTGTAGAAAGCCCGAATCTAACGATTCGGGCTTTTTTACGTCTGCAGAAAAGTAAAATACGTGCAATTAATACACACTCACATCTACACCCATCACGTAGGGCGGGCGAGCGCAGCGACTCCCGACGCTAGAATCACAACAAAATCCCTCAATATCTCAGTCGGCCAATACAGTAGCATTTACTACGTGACTCTCCACCGCTGTGGGCACTATGACATTACACAAGCTTCACATTGTAGAAAGCCCGGATCTAACGGTTCGGGCTTTTTTACGTCTGCAGAAAAGTGAAATGCGCACAATTAACACACACTACATCAACACCTATCACGTAGGTCGGGCGAGCGCAGCGACTCCCGACGCTAAAATCATGAAAAATCTCCGCTCAGCAATGAATGCGCAGCATTTTCACTATGACTCTCCACCGCTGTGGGCACTATGACATTATACAAGCTTCAAATTGTAGAGAGCCAACATCTAAAAATTCGGGCTCTTTACGTCTGCAGAAAGTAAAATGTGAACCAATAACGAACAATCAATGCCATAACATCATCGAGTAATTGCATTAAATACCTTCATGATGAAACTAAACCCGAAAGGTTCTCGTTTTTGAAAAGTGTAGTAAGGTTAAACGTAGGTGAATAGCGTACTACTTATTTAACTATCTTAATTCATATTTAATCTTTTTTACTTTCTATAAAAGCTAATTACTCTCATTTCCTTAGATAACAAATTTAATTTTGCTTTGTTACTGTCTTTGATTTAGGATCAAATCAGTTTAAAACCAAGAACTAACAGCCTGTGTATAGATTATTAATTAGCGCCATATCCATTTTATTTTGTTTTTCTGTGTCGGCAGTTGAAGTAGCTGATCTATATCAAGATATTTTAAAAGTGGATGACAAAACACGAGACACTCGATTAGCTGCGAGTCGTAAAGCTTTGCTCAATGTTTTAGTGAAAGTAAGTGGTGATGAAACTGCGGATCAAAATAAATTAGCGCAGCAACGTACTAAAGATATTTCTGATTATATGCTTAAGTTTGAATATGACGAGAGAGCAAATGGACAATTGAAACTCGTTGTTAAATTTGAAGCTCGAAAGATCAACGCGCTAATCAAAGAGTTAAACTTACCTTTATGGGGAGTACAACGCCCATTAGTCGCAATATGGTTAGGTATTGAAGACAATTGGCGCAGAGAATTAGTAACACAAGAAAGTTACCCGCAATTAGAGCAGTTAATTTATGACAAAGCAGGACGCCGTGGTCTGCCTGTCGTTGTGCCATTACTTGATTTACAAGATAGACGTTTAGTAGGTATTCCTGAGGTATGGGGTAACTTTTCAGAACCAGTAGAAGAGGCCTCTAGACGATACAGTGCTGAGCGAAGTATTACAGCAAGAATGTATAAAGAAGCGGATAGCGAAAATTGGATTTTAGATTGGCGTTTTACTAATGATGATCAATTTGATTCAAATAGATTAACGGGCGATAAGCAGCAAATAGTGAGTCAAATGATTGATACCTTAGCTCGAGGCCTTGCAAGCGAGTACGCTATTGATCCAAATGCTTATTATGAACAAGCCGCGGCCACGCTAACATTAAAAGGCACGCAAAGTTTTGTTGATGTTGAATTAGCAAAACAAAGATTATTGAACTTAAGCGTTGTTACGCAAGTTAATATTGTTCGTAAAACACCAGAATTTGTAGAATTTAAACTAAACCACACTGGTAACCTAAGCGATCTTAAAAAAGGGTTAGGGTTAGACTCCTCATTTAAAGATTATGAGGATCCACGCGCTTTTTATCATGTTGTTGATAAAAATAGCTTAGAGTATCAATGGATAACGCCATAATGCTAACTTCTGAGCCGATGCAAATGGCATTACCGGTTACCTTGCCGGATGACGAAACATTTGCATCGTACTTTGGTGGGGAAGATTCGTTAGAGGTTAACCATTTAAAAGATAGCTTTTCGAAGTTAGCTAAAAAGTTTCAGTATACTTATTTATGTGGGTTAGGTGATTCGGGTAAGTCTCACCTTTTGTATGCAACCTGCATTAAAGCACAAGAGCGTGGCTTATCTAATATGCTGCTGTCTATGCGCGAAGTAATTGACTTTGGACCTATGGTATTAGACGGTTTAGAAGCGCTTGATGTTCTATGTATTGATGACGTGCATTTAGTTGCAGGCAATGATGCATGGGAAAAAGCACTATTCAACTTTTTTAACCGGTTTAACGAACCCGGAAAAATGTTAGTAGTAACTGCCGATTTACTTCCTAGCATGCTTAATATCTCGCTGCCTGACTTAGAATCCCGTTTAACATGGGGTACAACTTTTCAAATTCGCTCTATGAGTGATGACGATAAAGCCCAAGCACTTGTTAAGCGCGCTCATATGCGTGGCCTTGAATTAAGTGATGAGTGTGCACGCTTTTTATTAACGCGTTTAAGCCGTGATATGCGTGCTTTATTAGATGTACTCGACAAATTAGATCATGCATCTATGGCCGCACAACGAAAATTAACTATTCCTTTTATAAAATCAACGTTAAAGCTGTAGTAGGTCTAGAATCTAGACCCTGCTTTCAGTTATCATAAGCTATTATCAGAGCGTGTTTACCTTTCCTGATTGGAATTTGTTTTACTGAAGAGTGTTTTAATCACGTTGCAAAGTTTGTAGCATAGTATTTGTATACAAAATCCGAGCAATAAAAAAATAAGCCACCCACAGTAAAGCACTTCAGGCAGCATGTATTTGGTCTTTATTTTGCGTTACAGCATGATGATGTAGGAAACTACACCGCAGTGCTTAGCCTCATTTAAGAACCAATAACACTGTTGTAAAGCAATCTTGAAAGGCCAACACGCTCTTAAGCAATCACCTTCTGTGAAAGATCAGGTATCGAATGAACTTAGAAAACATATTAGCGCAAGCACTTGAGGCGGTAGCCAGTGCCAGTGAAATAGCGCAGTTAGAAGATATCAGGGTTAATTACCTTGGTAAAAAAGGCGAAATCACTAGCTTACTTAAAACGTTAGGTAAAATAGCACCTGAAGAACGTAAAGAAGCAGGCCAAGTTATAAACCAAGCTAAACAAGATGTACAAGCTGCTATTAACGAAAAGCGTGAATTGCTAGCAGGTAAGGCACTTGAAGAAAAGCTAGCTGCTGAAACTATCGATGTAACACTACCAGGGCGTGTTATGCCAACTGGCGGTTTGCACCCAGTTACGCGCACTATTGAGCGTATTGAAAGCTTCTTCGGTGAGTTAGGATTTGAAGTTAAATCAGGTCCAGAAATTGAAGATGATTTTCATAACTTTGATGCGCTAAATATTCCTGAACATCATCCTGCTCGTGCTGATCATGATACCTTTTATTTCAATCCTAAATTAGTACTACGTACACAAACAAGTGGCGTGCAAATTCGTACTATGGAAACTGAGCAGCCACCACTGCGCATTATTTCACCTGGGCGTGTATATCGTAACGATTACGATCAAACACATACACCTATGTTCCATCAGGTTGAAGGTTTGATGGTTGATACCGATGTTAGCTTTACTGAGCTTAAGGGTATTTTGCATGATTTTTTACGTAACTTCTTTGAAGAAGATATGGAAATTCGTTTCCGTCCTTCATTCTTCCCGTTTACAGAACCTTCAGCTGAAGTAGATGTTATGGGTAAAGACGGTAAGTGGTTAGAAGTACTAGGCTGCGGCATGGTACATCCAAATGTACTTAAGTCTGTGGGCATTGACCCAGAAAAATACACCGGCTTTGCTTTTGGCATGGGTGTAGAGCGTTTAACTATGTTGCGCTATGGCGTAAACGATTTGCGTGCATTTTTCGAGAATGACTTAAAATTCCTAAACCAGTTCCGTTAAGAGTGAAACAATAAAATGAAATTTAGTGAAAAGTGGTTAAGAGAGTGGGTTAATCCTGCTATTGATACGCAAGCTCTTTCGGAACAGCTTTCAATGGCTGGTCTAGAAGTTGATGGCGTTGAGCCTGCTGCTGCCAAATTTAATGGCGTAGTTGTTGGTGAAGTTGTTGAATGTGGACAACACCCTGATGCAGATAAACTGCGTGTTACCAAAATTAACGTAGGTGGCGATGAGCTACTTGATATCGTGTGTGGTGCACCAAATTGTCGTTTAGGTATTAAAGTTGCTGTTGCAACTGTGGGCGCTGTACTGCCTGGTGACTTTAAAATTAAAAAAGCCAAACTACGCGGCCAACCTTCAAACGGAATGCTATGTGCTTTTGTTGAGCTAGGTATTAGCGAAGAAGGCGACGGCATTATGGAATTGCCAAGCGATGCACCAGTAGGCACTGATTTACGTGACTACCTAGGTCTTGATGATAATATTATAGATGTTGATTTAACACCAAACCGTGGTGACTGCTTAGGTATAAAAGGTCTAGCACGCGAAGTAGGCGTTTTAAATAGTATTGACGTAAACGTATTAGATATTCCAGCTGTTACTCCAACAATTGATGACAAAGTATCAATTGAGCTAGTTAACGAAGATGCATGTCCTCGTTACCTTGGCCGTGTGATAAAAGGCATTAACCTTGATGCAGAAACACCACTTTGGATGGTTGAAAAATTACGTCGCAGTGGCGTACGTTCAATCGACCCAGTAGTTGATGTTACTAACTATGTATTACTTGAGCTTGGTCACCCAATGCACGCGTTTGATTTAAATGCGATTGAAGGTGGTATTAAAGTTCGTAGTGCAAACGCAGGTGAAGAACTTGTTTTATTAGACGGTAACACCGCTAAACTAAACGACACAACACTTGTGATAGCCGATCATAATAAAGCACTTGCAATAGCGGGTATTTTTGGTGGTGAGCAATCAGGTGTTACAGATAAAACGTCTGATATATTACTTGAAAGTGCGTTCTTTAATCCTGTAGCAATTGCAGGGCAAGCACGTAGCTACGGTTTACACACTGATGCTTCACACCGTTATGAACGCGGTGTTGATTTTGCTCTACAACACGATGCAATGGAACGTGCAACAGCACTTCTTCTTGAGATTGTGGGCGGCCAAGCAGGTCCAGTGGTTGAAGCTGTCGCAGCTGACAAACTACCAAAAGTGACTGAAGTACGTCTTCGCCGTGCACGTTTAGACCGTGTTATTGGGCATCATATTGAAGATGCTAAAGTAACCGATATTCTTACGCGTTTAGGTCTTGATGTTAAAGTAGAAAATGAAAGCTGGAGTGCGGACGTACCAAGCTACCGTTTTGATATTCGCATCGAAGAAGACTTAATTGAAGAAGTAGCACGTGTTTACGGTTACAACAGCATTCCAAATGTTGCACCAACTGCAAAACTTAAAATGACGACACATAACGAAGCAACTATTGCACTTAGCAAGTTCCGTAATACGTTAGTGACTCGTGGTTACCAAGAAGCAATTACATACAGCTTTGTAGACCCTAAAGCACAAGCTATTTTACACCCAGAGTGTAAAGCAATGGTATTACCGCACCCTATTTCAATTGAAATGTCAGCGATGCGTGTAAGTTTAATGCCGGGTTTATTAGCGTCTGTAGCGTATAACCAAAATCGCCAACAGCCTCGCATTCGTTTATTCGAACATGGTCTTAAATTTATAAGCGACGAAAGTGCAGAAAATGGTGTTTACCAAGTACCGGTTATTGGCGGCGTTATTACGGGTCTTGTAAATGGTGAACATTGGGTTGAAGAAAAACGTAACGTTGATTTTTACGATTTAAAAGGTGATGTTGAAGCCTTACTTGCAATTACCAATGACATTACTCGCTTTGAAATTAAAGCCGAGCAGTCAGATGGACTTCACCCTGGTCAATCAGCAGTAATATATGTTGATGGCAAAAAGGTTGGTTTTTTTGGTGCTTTACATCCTCAAGCTCAAAAGTCGTTAGATATCAACAACGCAACTTTTGTTTTTGAAATTGAAATGTCAGCAATAGAAAAAAGAAATTTACCGCAAGCAGAAGGGGTGTCTAAATTCCCTTCAAATCGCCGCGACATCGCGATTTTAGTGGCAGACAGCGTTAAATCTGGTGACATTTTAAGCGTGATCGAAAAAGTTGGCGGAAATCAATTGGTTGACCTAAACTTATTCGATGTGTATAAGGGCAAAGGTATTGAGCCAAATTATAAGAGTTTGGCGATTGCTCTAACACTGCAAGCGGTTGATAGAACACTCGAAGAGAAAGATATCAATCTAGTAGTTGATAACGTGGTGGCCGAATTGGCCGAACAGTTTAATGCATCGTTGAGGGACTAGATATGGCGCTTACTAAAGCCGACATAGCTGAACACCTATTTGAAAAGCTCGGGATCAATAAAAAAGATGCCAAAGATTTAGTTGAAGCGTTTTTTGAAGAAATCCGCTCAGCGCTAGAAAAAGGCGAGCAGGTTAAGCTCTCTGGATTTGGTAACTTTGATCTTCGAGACAAAAAAGAAAGACCAGGCCGCAACCCGAAAACAGGCGAAGATATTCCTATTTCGGCACGTCGCGTGGTGACTTTTCGACCAGGTCAAAAGCTTAAAACCCGCGTAGAAGTGGGCACAAGCAAAGCAAAATAAAAAAAGGCAGCGTAAGCTGCCTTTTTATTTGCCTGAATAACCTAGTTATTAAATTATACCAACCTGCATAAATCTTTGATCAATTTAACGAATTAAATTGCACTATAACGTCGTTAAAAACGTTTTATTTACGACTGTATGGATGCAGGAGGTAGAGCAATGCAGGGAGCAATTGCCGAGAACAACTAGATACAAAAATTTTGCCTAGTTCTAGCGTAATTTCCTTAACGTTAAATAGACCCCATACATAAGCAGATTGGTATTAGGTTATTTTTGCGATTATAAATTAAAATTCTCGAGGCGATACAAAATCACCTGCCATTATTTGCTGAAATGTTTGCTCTGCAAGTACATCTAGGCCGTCTAAGCTTTTACCATTTGTTATTAATTGTTGCTCAATTTCAAACCCATCAATATTTTCAATCCCCGACATTTGCGCTACTTTAGAAAATATATAAGCGTGCTTAAATTTATCATGTTTATAAAAAAGACTAATAAGTGATGTATACACTTCAGGGTTAGGTACGTTATCTTTTTTATTAAGCTCTAAAGTTTTATAAAGCAAATCTATGGTTTTTTCATCATCAAATTTAATATAGTAAGATGCTAGAAAAAACTGCATTTCGGCACTTTGCGTTACACTTTTGTCATTTTCTATCGCCAATAATTTAGTCAGTGCACTTTGGTTATTATTTCGTGACCATTGGTAGTAGAGCAAACCGGGATGATTTGTATTTTGGGTATCTTGATATAACCGAGTCATTTCTTTAATGCTCGTTAATTGACCGTCAATACGTGACGTTTTTTTAGCTTTTAACTTAATATGCTCTATTTTGGCAGCCACAGTTATGCATTGGTTATAAGATTCAAAGCCTTTTAGTAACTGGTACTTGTTCTCATCGGTTGGGTCTTTGTATTCTATGTAACGTTTAATAATTACATCAGAGCGTTCATCCTTGCAGTGACTGTCTTTGTTTAAGTCGCTACAAAAGCCAGGTGTTTCTTTACATACTTTTTCGAGTGTCAACGTCTCTTCACACCCTGTCAACGTAAGCAAACCCAATAGTACACTTGCTTTTTTAAGCATCCCTTAACCCCAAATGAATATTTACTTTGTTATTCTAACGCAATCATTTAACGCCTAACAGTAGAGAATAACTTCAGATTAAATTAGAATAGCCCAGCCTGAAGTGCATTACTCTCAAAATATAGTGCATTTTTAAAGGCTATCCGTTCAAAATGATAAACTTAGGTAAATAAAATGACCTCATCTCACGAGTTAGAATACACAAATAGTTGGCAAGAGCGCCAAGATTACGCAGAAAGCATGCAACCAATCATTGGTAAGCTTTACCGTAATCGTGGTATTGAAATCGCTGTATATGGCCGTCCTCTCGTAAATGCCAGTACTATCGATATTATCAAATCTCACAAAACCGTTGCTCAGTTTGAAGGCACTAAATTACGTTTACGCGAAAGCTTCCCATTTTTAGAAGCTATCAGCAAAATGGAATTAAACTCTGCACGCATTGATATTGGTAAACTTGCATACAGCTATTTGTTTACAGAAGCAGCTAAAGGCCGCTCAGTAGAAGAATTTGTAAAAGATGAACTTGCAGAAATAGCTGACTTACCAGCGAAAGAACCACGCGATGTTGTATTGTATGGTTTTGGTCGTATTGGTCGTTTACTAGCGCGTTTATTAATTGAAAAATCAGGTCCATATGCAGATTTACGTTTACGCGCTATTGTTGTGCGTGGCGGTAAAGATGGCGATCTAGAAAAGCGTGCTAGTTTACTGCGTCGTGATTCAATTCACGGTCCGTTCAATGGTTCAATCACTATTGATAAAGAGCGTAATGCAATTAAAGCTAACGGTAGCTACATTCAAGTTATTTACGCCAACTCTCCTAGCGAAGTTGATTACACTCAATACGGTATCGACAATGCATTAATTGTTGATAACACCGGTATTTGGAAAGACGAAGCAGGCCTTGGCCAGCATTTAGAGTGTAAAGGCGCTGCAAAAGTATTATTAACAGCTCCTGCAAAAGGTAATATCAAAAACATTGTATATGGTGTTAACAACAAATATATTTTACCTGAAGATAAAATTGTTTGTGCAGCAAGCTGTACAACTAATGCAATTACACCAACGCTTAAAGCATTAAACGATAAGTTTGGTATTAATAATGGTCATGTTGAAACTGTACACTCGTACACGAACGACCAAAACCTTATTGATAACTACCACAAAGCAGAGCGCCGTGGCCGTGCCGCAGCACTTAACATGGTAATTACTGAAACAGGTGCTGCAAAAGCAGTTTCAAAAGCATTACCAGAGCTTGAAGGCAAATTAACAGGTAACGCAATCCGCGTACCTACACCTAATGTGTCGCTAGCTATTTTGAACCTTAATTTAGCAACAAGCACATCAGTTGAAGAGCTAAACGCATTTTTACGCGATACAGCACTTCATTCAGACTTACGTGACCAAATTGATTACACCGCATCAACGGAAATTGTATCTACCGATTTAGTAGGTAGCCGTTACGCAGGTGTTGTTGATTCACAAGCAACGATTGTTGAAGATAACCGTATTGTTTTATATGTATGGTACGACAATGAATTTGGTTACAGCTGCCAAGTAGTTCGTTGTATGCGCGATATGGCCGAAGTGTCATTCCCAAGCTTACCTCGCTAATTTATTTGCAGTGACTTAAAAGCCAGCATGTTGCTGGCTTTTTTGGTCGTGTATTATTTTTAAAGCGTATGCCTTGTGATAGGCTTTAATTAAGAAAATGCACATTCGTTTTACTATTTACAAAATAATGTCAGTTCTGTGAATTAATAAGCAGATAAACTTATTCAACCTAAAGGTTTTTTCATGAAAATCAGCAGCAATTTCGACAGTGGTAATATCAAAGTTATTGAAGCCACCGATCCTTTAAATATTCAATTAGAAATTAATAAAGATCACCAGTCTGAATTTTATCAGTGGTTTCACTTTCGTCTTGAAACAACACCTTACCAATTGCATAAGTTAAATATTAATGAGCTTGATAAATCTGCTTACCCAGATGGTTGGGAAGGGTATCAAGCCGTTGCATCATATGACCGTCAAACATGGTTTCGTGTACCATCAAGCTATGAAAATGGCACATTAAGCTTTGAAATTGAACCAGAGTGCGGCAGCGTGTATTTTGCTTACTTTGCACCATACAGTTACGACCGCCATTTAGATTTATTGTCTTGGGCACAAAGCCAAGGCGCTTGCCAACTAATAACGCTCGGTGAAACACTAGATGGCCGCGATATGAGTGTGCTTAAAATTGGTGAGCCAAGTGAAGATAAGAAAAATATCTGGATCACAGCCCGTCAACATCCAGGTGAAACAATGGCGCAGTGGTATGTAGAAGGGCTATTGCACAAATTACTTGATGACGAAGACCCACACGCAGCTGCATTATTATCAAAAGCAGTATTTTACGTTGTACCAAATATGAATCCTGACGGCAGCGCACGCGGACATCTGCGTACTAATGCTAAAGGTGTTAACTTAAATCGTGAATGGCAAACACCAAGCATGGAAAATAGCCCTGAGGTTTACTTAGTGCTTAATAAAATGCGTGAAGCTGGCCTAGATATGCACCTTGATATACACGGTGATGAAGCTATCCCGTATAACTTTGTTGCAGGCAGTGAAGGTATTCCAAGTTACGATGCACGCCTTAAAGGCCTAGAAGATAGCTTTAAAGCAGCGCTTTTAACTATTACTCCAGAGTTTCAAGATGAACATGGCTATCCAAAAGATGAGCCCGGCCAAGCTAACCTTACAGTAGGCTCATCAGCTACAGCTGAAGAATTTAAAGCATTAACGTACACAATTGAAATGCCATTTAAAGATAACAACGATTTACCAGATCCAGATTACGGCTGGTCTGACCGTCGTTCATATCAGTTTGGTCAAGATACATTAGCGGCTATTGTTAATGTTGTTGATAATTTAAGATAAAACGTTTATTTGAAGGGTATCAATAGTTTTGATGCCCTTTTTACTTTTAGTAAACCCCCTTTTACAAAAAATAATAATCATATAGCAACTTCATTTCAAAACGTTTTTAACGTTTCTTCGCGGCGTATCATCACCGTATCGGTACAAATCAATCTACTTTCATTTAAATACAACTGACGTGGTGCATTACAATAGCTACGTAATTAGATATTTTGAAAATTAAGTGTTAACAAGGTTGGGGTACTTAAGTTAAGATTAATTAAATAATGAGTCGGGACGGGAAAGGTAAAACCTTATTTCGTGAAACTTATGTTGCGTAGTAGCTAAAGCTGAGTCTCGTAATTAAAAATAATAAATATAACTATAGAGGATATCCATGGAAGCTTTTGTAAGCGCTGTTAATGATGTTGTTTGGAGTAATGCACTCATCTATTTATGCCTAGGCGCAGGCTTGTTTTATTCAGTGTTAACTCGATTTGCTCAAGTTAGACATTTTAAAGAAATGTGTAAACTATTATTTAGTCCTAACACGTCAGATAAAGGTATCTCATCTTTTCAAGCCCTTGCAGTATCGTTATCTGGACGAGTAGGTGTAGGTAATATCGCAGGTGTTGCAGCAGCTATCGGTTTTGGTGGGCCAGGTGCTATTTTTTGGATGTGGGTTGTTGCTTTTCTAGGAGCAAGTACCGCATACGCAGAATCTACTTTAGGCCAAATTTATAAAACAGAAGAAAACGGGCAATATCGTGGTGGCCCAGCATATTATTTTGACCGTTGTTTAGGGCAAAAATGGCTAGCTGTGTTATTTGCTGTTTCGGCAATTATTGCCTGTGGTGTTTTTCTGCCCGGCGTACAAGCAAATGCGGTAGGTAATGCGTTTACCCAAGTATTTGGCGATGGAAATATGGTCACTACTAGCTTTGGTGACGTAGGCAGCTTTAAGTTAGTCGCATTGGCAATTATCCTTATTGTTTTAGCATTTATTATTTTTGGCGGTATAAAACGTATTGCTAACTTTACGCAAATTGTGGTGCCATTTATGGCGCTTGGTTACATAGTATTGGCACTAATCGTTGTATTTTTAAACTTAGATAAAGTGGGCGATATATTTTATTTAATTATTAGTGATGCATTTACCGCGCAGGCCGGTTTTGGTGCTGCTATTGGTTGGGGCGTCAAACGTGGTATATATTCTAATGAAGCAGGCCAAGGTACTGGGCCCCATGCAGCAGCTGCTGCAGAAGTAGACCATCCTGCTCAACAGGGGTTAGTACAAGCTTTCTCTGTTTATGTTGATACCATCTTTGTGTGTACAGCAACAGCGTTGATGATTTTAATAACGCAGCAATACAATGTTGTGGGTGAGTTACCAGCAGGACAGTTTATTGTACAAAATGTTGATGCAGCCACTGAAGTAGGCTCAGCAGCCTTTACTCAAATGGCTTTATTTAGTGTATTTGGCAGTTTTGGACAAGCATTTGTGGGTATTGCATTGTTCTTCTTTGCCTTTACTACAATACTTGCTTATTACTTTATTGCAGAAACTAATATTGCTTACTTAAATCGTTATTTTAAAGGCAGTATTCCGCTTGTTATCGTGAAATTTGTGATTATGTTTATGGTTGCATACGGCATGGTCAACAATTCAGGTTATATTTGGACTATTGGTGATATTGGCGTTGGCTTAATGGCTTGGATTAACATATTAGGTATTTTAGCTATTTTCTTCGTAGCTAAGCCTGCTTTATTATGTTTAAGTGATTATGAAGAACAGAAGAAAAAGGGCGGAAAAATCATATTTGACCCAGTTAAATTAGGCATTAAAAATGCCACTTTTTGGGAAAAACGCCTAGCAAAACAGTCAAAAGACGCTGAGTAATTAAACTTAGTGAGTAACTTGGATGTTTATCGTTTCTAAATCACTTATTGGTTTAAATTCAAAAAAGACAACGAGAAATAAAACAAGTACAATAAAGGCGCCGAAAGGCGCTTTTTTTATGCGTAGTATGGAGAGAAGTATGGCGATTATTCGTTGCCCAAAATGTGCAAAATCAATTTCAGATAAACATAAACAATGTCCGCATTGTGAAAGTAACATTGCAGAGCTAAACGACGAGCAAGTTTTACAGCTTCAACGCGAACAGCGAATTAAAAAAAAGCAGATGTTTCTAAATCACTCCTTTTTGGCGCTTATCTTATTTTTAGGTGGTTTTTTCTGTTTGTACTTTTTACAACCGCAAGAAGAAACGCTTCAGTGGTATGCTTATACTGCCGCAATTGGCGTAGGTTGTATTTGGTATATTATAAACCGTATTATTTTAGTGACTCTAAAAAAGAAAAAATGACATGAATATCGACAATCTTGTACAAAATATTACTCCCGAATTATTCGAACGCTTACAATACGGTGCTTCTACTGGCAAATGGCCAGACGGCACCGTTTTATCAGATGAGCAAAAGCAACAAACAGTGCAGTTGGTTATGTTGTATCAAGCAAAGGTGGCTCAATCTAATGAGCAATTTACGATTGGTGCTAATGGTGAAATGATCCAAAAGACAAAAGCTCAACTACAAAAAGAATTCAAATCAGACAACGAAATAGCTAGGTTTAGTGAACATGATCTTTAAGCACCTTTTTACACCGAAGTGGAAACACCCTAAGCAACAAGTACGTCTTGATGCTATCGAAAAATTAGACATTGAACGTGATGCAACCATATTAAACACGTTAGCACTTGAAGATAGCTCAGCTGAAATACGCCGCAAAGCACTACAAAAAGTAAACGATTTACCACTTTGGTGGAAAGCGTATAAACAAGATCAGGCATTAAAAGATATAGCAGAGCTGCAAATATCAAATGCTGTTTTAAATAGCGAAAGTGCACTAACACCGCAAATTAAAAATGAATATATTGAGCGCTTTGCGCCAGTAAAAACACTAGAAAAGTTAGCGTTTGCAGAAAAAGAGCTGCAAGTACGCGTTAAATTATTAAAACGTTTAGCAAATCCAAAACTAGTAGAAAAAGCATTTAAAGAAGGTAGCGAAGAGCTACAAACTCAATTAGTTGAACTTGTTATTACTCATCAATTAATTAAGCCATTAGTAAAACATGCAAAGGGTGGCGCAAAAACAGCACTTGAAACGCATATTGAAAATGAACGTCTAGCAATAGAAAAGCCACTTGAAGTAGAGGGTGCAACACGTATTATTTTAGCGAAGTTAAATGCTTTGCGTGAAAAAACAGACTTTGGTGTTGTTAATCCACAAGCGGGCGAGCTAATGGCTCAGTGGCAAGCACTTGAGCTTAAATGGTTAAGTGATGACCGTGTTAAGTTGCTTGATGAAAAATATACTTCGATTACCACTAAGTTAAATGCACACATTGAACAGCTACAAGCGGTACACGATAAAGAGCAGCAACAATTAGCGCAACAACAGCGCCAATTACTAGCACTTGCAACGCTTGAAGCGTTAAGCGAAGAAATTGAAAATGCCTTACAACTTGGTCTTGAAACGCCAGAGCAAATTCAACAAGATTGGCTTGATGCAAAAGTAGCGCAAGCTAAGCACGCTATTAGCGAAACAGAGCTTGCTAATAACACGCAATCAAAACTTGCTGTAAGTAAGTTAGAAAAGTTATTTACTCAAGTTGCTAAGCTACCTGAGCTAACCGCTGCCATTAAAGAGTACAAGCTCGCTTTTACAGCATTGTGTGAAATTAAACCAGCAGAAGACTTAGCGCAGTACGATGTTACTTTAACTGAGTTTAACAATGGCTTTAAAGCAGCGCGTAATCATTTAAATATATTAGATGGCGCACTGCAAAGTACGTTTAAAACACAGCTAAACACGCATAAAAAGCAATTTTTAGCACCAATGAATGAACTCGTTAAGCCGCTTGAAAAAAATCAAAGCCAAGCAAAACGCAAAGCACGTGATGTTAAACGCCTGATTGAAGAAGGTCGATTTAACGTTGCTTTTGGCGTATTTAAAGGGTTTGAAGAATTATTTAATACCCTTACTGAACAATACCAACAGCCGCTTGTAAACATAAAAGCAGAGCTTGAAGCGCAACTTGCAGACGCTAAAGATTGGCAAAAATACGCTGCTGCACCAAAGCGTGAAGCTTTATTAGAAGAAGTAAGCGCATTAGTAAGTGAAGAGTGTACTGACCCACAACAACGTGCTGAGCAGGTAAAAGCACTACGTAAACGTTGGAATGAGTTAGGTCGTTTAGATACAGACGAAGAGAAGCAACAAGGCACTCAGTTTGATGAAAAAATCGAGCTGTTATTTGCACCTTGTCGTAGTTACTTCGCAGAGCAAGAAGTACAACGCGAAGCATCTAAAGCACAACGCGAAAGTATTATTAGCGATATGCATGCACTTCATTTACAGCCTACTGCTGAGGATGATTTTGATTGGAAGCAATATGAAAGCCAATACAATCGTTTAAACAAAGCGTGGCGCAGTGTAGGTAAAGTTGATCCTAAAACATACCGTACATTAAACGATCGTTATAAAAATGAGCAACAGCAAGTACTGGCTTTATTAAATGCATTTCATAAAAGTAATGCTGCACTTAAAAATGAGTTAGTAGAAAAAGCAGAGCAGTTGTCACAAAGTGATGATTTAGCCGCTGCATGCCAAGAGTTGAAGCAAATGCAGCAACAATGGCAAACCATTGGTTTTGCAGGTTTGAAAGCTGAAAATGCGTTATGGCAAAAATTTCGTCAATTTAACGATGAAACATTTACTAAGCGTAGTAGTGAGTTTGAACAGCAAAAACTTGAGCAAAACGAGTCAGATAAGCAAGCCGTTTCAGAACTTGCTGAGCTTGAAGCAGCACTTAGCGATGTAAATCAAAGAGCACAGTTGCACGACCTAGAAACAAAAGTGAAAGGGTATGCACAGTTTAGATCGTTAGCGCCAAAAGTGACTAAGCTACTAGCGGCCATTGAAGATAAACTTGCATTGCTTACAAGCAAATCAGAGCAAGCTAATTTAGATGCACTAATTACAGCACTTGAGAACAATGAAGCGTTACCAAGTCAGTACCAAGCACCGCTTAAAACAACATTAAATACTGAACAGCTTATTACGCGCATGGAAATACTAGCGAACGTAAGCTCAACTGATAAGTCACTTAGAATGGCAGAACAAGTAGCCATGTTAGATGACAAGCATCGTGGCGAACATGCTGATTTAAACTATTATTTAAAACAGTTACTAGCGCTCAGTGGCGGTTCAGTTGAACCTGACACACTAATGCGACTTAAAGCGATACTTGCAGCTTAATACACTAGGGCGTGTTGACCTTTCGTGGTTGAATTTGCAGCAGACTGTTTGGTATTTAGGCAAGGCAGAGTCTATGTAGTGTGGTTATTCCCCATAAATAGGCGATAACGCAGCATAAATGCCAAACATGCGCTGCCCTTTGGGTTCTTTCTAGGGACGATTAACTCTTTGTTGCTCGGTTTTGACTTAGCCCGCTAGGTTACAAACCTCACGCCGCGATTAAATCGACCCTAGATTGAACAAATTTCAATCCACAAAGGTCAACACGCCCTAGAACCAGTTTAATATATGCTGGTTACTATTTTAATAAGCCGCTTTAATAGCGGCTTTTTTATAAGCATCATTACTTCATTATAAATAAAAGGGTTCTCATGAGAATTTTAGTTATTATTGCAGCGTTATTTTTAACTGCCTGTAATACCACGCAAGGCATATCAGTATATTCATTTACTAACTCTGAGGTTGAGTCTGTACTTAGTAAACAATTACCAAAGTTAAGTGAGAAAGTAAGCTTAATGGGTTTGCCAGTTCAGTTTGATGTAAACGACTTAAGTGTGAATATTGGACCCGATAACCGCGATGTTGTTGTGCTTGGCGCAGATTCAAGCGCTGAAATTAACGCTTTTGCTTTAAAATACCCAGTACGTTTACAGCTTCAAATTGAAGGCAGCCCATTTTACGACAGTGAGAAAAATGCGGTGTTTTTACGTAATATTAAGTTACTTGATTCGAGTGTAGATGCCGGTGGTTTTAGCGGTAATTTAGGCGCACTTGATAGCCAAGCAATGGAAGTAATTAATGCCTTTTTAGCAGTAAATCCTGTTTATACATTAAATATGGACGATCCTAAAATGGTTTTATTAAGCAAGCTACCGCTTGATATACAAATTGTTGAAGGCGCAATTAAGCTAGTACCTAGTCTATAAGTAGATCGACCTACTTAAAATATACGTATTAATTAGCCTGACTTTCAGGCTAATTAGGTTTTAATATTATGGCGGCTCCTCGTACTGTTCCCACTTCTCGGCTTTCTCGCTTTGCAAAATTAGGCTCACTTGCCACAGGTGTTGCTACCAATATGTTAGTTGATGGCGCTAAGAGCGCGCTAACCGGTAAAGGTTGGGACAATAAAAGCTTGCTACTACAACCTAAAAATATTGAAAAGCTAGCCACACAGCTATCTCATTTACGTGGCGCTGCAATGAAGCTCGGGCAATTACTTTCAATGGATGCCGGTGACTTACTCAGTCCTGAATTAGCTCAATTACTTGCTTTGCTGCGCTCAGATGCCAACCCAATGCCTCATAAACAACTTGTAGAGGTATTAAAAGAGCAATGGGGAGATGACTGGCTAGCGCGTTTTTCTCATATTGAATTAAGACCTTTTGCTGCGGCTTCTATTGGGCAAGTACATTTAGCTTATAAGGAAAATGGTGAGCAACTGGCTGTTAAAATTCAATATCCTGGTATTGCAAAAAGTGTTGTGAGTGATGTCGACAATGTTATTTCGTTATTAACGATTTCTCGATTATTGCCAAAAGATCTTAATATTAAACCGCTTATTAGTGAAGCCAAAGCTCAGTTATTGGCCGAAGCTGATTATAAGAGGGAGGCTCAGTACTTAATACGTTATAAAAATGCATTAGCAACTAATCCCCATTTTAAAGTGCCTAACGTATATCCAGAGCATAGTACGCAGCAAGTACTTACCATGGAATATGTAAAGGCTGAGCCGATTGAGAGTATTATAGAGCTACCTAATAACCAAAAAAGCTTTGTTGCAGCACAACTAATTGATTTGTTTTTTAAAGAGATGTTTGATTTTAAACTCATTCAAACCGACCCTAACTTTGCCAACTTTCATTATCAGCTTGATACACAAAAAATTGTTTTATTTGATTTTGGTGCAACGCGAGAAATATCATCTGAGCTCAGCCGCGCTTATTTGGCCTTATTTAAAGCGGGCAGTGAAAACAACCGAGAAGGCCTACTTAGAGCGGCTTTACACATTGGTTATTTTAAAAATGACTTAGTTGATGAGTATAAAAACAACGTCATTGATTTATTCATAATGGCGTGCGAGCCACTGAGAGCAGAAGGGGAGTTTGATTTTAAAAATAGCGAACTAGCGCTCAAAATTAAAAATGCAGGGCTTGCTCTTAGTGGGCAATCTCAGCAATGGCATACACCGCCCGTTGATGCGCTATTTATTCACCGAAAACTTGCAGGACTTTACTTAATAGCCGCAAGGCTAGGTGCAAAAATAGATGTAAAAACGCTATTTCAGCACTATTTATAGCGTTTTAATTTACACGTAAGTGCATTTTAAGTAATGAGTGCACTTAATGTATAAAATTGCCATAATGCTCGCGATATTTCGCGAGGTGCATTTATGATAAAACAATTTTTAAACGATCCTAAATTATTGCTAAACGCAGTAGGTGAGGGCATATACGGTTTTGACCTGTCGGGTAATGCGGTGTTTGTTAATCCTGCCGCTGAGCGCATGACAGGTTGGTGCGCTGACGAACTATTAGGTAAAAAAATACACCAATATCATCACCATACTCATGCTGATGGCACACCTTATCCCGCTGATGAATGCCAAATATATTGCACCATGTTTGACGGCAAACGTCGTGAAGTTAAAAATGAAGTTTTTTGGCGTAAAGACGGCAGCTCATTTGCAGTGGAATACACCTCAACACCGGTTTATAAAAATGATGAGTTAATTGGTGCTGTAGCGGTATTTCGCGATATATCACTGCAACAACAAACACAAAATGCTTTGCAAGAGGCACTTGAGCAAGTAAATCATTTAAGTGAGCAGCTCAAAGATGAAAACAACTACTTAATTGCAGAACTTAACGAAGATTGGCAAGACTCAGGGCTAGTTGGACAAAGTCATATATTTCAAACCATGTTAGATCAAATAAAACTGGTAAGTGAAACCGACAGCACAGTGCTTATACTTGGCGAAAATGGCACGGGTAAAGAATTAGTAGCTCGTAATTTGTATCGACTAAGCAAGCGTAGCGAACAAGCCTTTATAAAAGTAAATTGCGCCGCATTTACCCCAAGTTTGCTAGAATCGGAACTTTTTGGCCATGAAAAAGGCGCGTTTACAGGTGCAAATGAACGCCGTAAAGGGCGTTTTGAACTTGCTGATAAAGGCACCTTGTTTTTAGATGAAATAGCAGAGCTTCCACTTGAGGCGCAAAGTAAATTACTGAGAGTCCTGCAAGAACAAGAGTTTGAACGTGTGGGTGGCAGCAATACGCTAAAAGTAAATATTAGAGTGATTGCAGCGACTAACCGCGACCTGTGGGAAATGGTACAAAAAGGCACGTTTAGAATTGATTTGTATTATCGGCTTAATGTATTTCCTATAAAAGTACCCGCCCTTAAAGATCGAAAAGAGGATATTCCTTATTTATGCGCTAATTTAATTGCGCAGATAAATAAACGACTGGGTAAACACTTAAAAGGACTAAGTAAAAAAGCAATTACACAGCTGCAAGCCTACAATTGGCCAGGCAATATTAGAGAGCTGCAAAATGTACTTGAACGCGAAGCTATTTTATCTAATCAGGCTGTACTACAGCTAAGTCAGCCTTTGCAAGCGGGTGGTGAAGTAGTTATTAACCCTTCACTTACGCTTGATGAGGCCCAAAAGCAGCATATAACCTCTGTTCTCGCGTTATCGCACTGGCAAATATCGGGTGATAAAGGGGCAGCAGTTAAATTGGGCTTACCTGAGAGTACACTACGCTCAAAAATGCGAAAGTTAGGGATTGCTAAAAATTCGTGATATATCGCGCAGCGCGTTTAATATCGCGAATTCTATTTTACTGCGTTGAAATAAACTGTTTAATATCAATGATATAAATAAAGTTTCAGCTTGGTCTGAAAGTTGCAAATACTTGCATAATACCCGTCATTATGAAGCAAGTACTATGAAGTTTGATATTAAAGAAGAAGACATGATCATTAAGCCCTATAACACCGAAGGGCCAATTTATATCCGCGAGCAAAAAGGATTTTTTCAGCGCATACGCCGTAATTTAGGTTGGCTGTTAATGCTAACTTTTATTGCAATACCGTGGATCCAATATAACGGACAACAAGCTGTGCTGCTTGATGTGGCAACGCAAACTTTTACTATTTTTGGTCTAACACTCCTTCCTCAAGATTTTATGATTTTAGCCCTGCTATTTATGGTGGGGGCTTTTGCATTATTTTTTGTAACTAACTGGCTTGGTCGGGTTTGGTGTGGTTATACGTGCCCGCAAACTATATGGATGCTCATGTTTTCGTGGGTAGAGCAACGCATAGAAGGCACTCGAAATCAGCGAATTAAATTAGATAAATCACAGTGGACGCTAAGCACTTGGCGCAAAAAAATAACTAAGCACAGTGCGTGGATTGTTATTTCAGTTTTAACCGCTACCTCGTTTATGGCATATTTTATTCCGGCAAAAAGTTTGTATATGGAAATGCTTACGTTTGAGTGGTCAGGTATAACGAGCTTTTGGGTGTTTTTATTTGCTTTTTGCACCTACGGTAATGCTGGGTTTTTACGCGAGAAAATGTGCACAATTGCTTGCCCTTATTCTCGTTTTCAGGCTGTTATGTTTGATAAAGATACGTTGCTTGTTACATATGATAACGAGCGAGGTGAAAGCCGAGGACCACGTAAACGCAAAGCTGATCCAAAAGAGCTTAACTTAGGTGACTGTGTAGACTGTAACTTGTGTGTAGAGGTATGCCCTGCAGGAATAGACATTCGAAATGGATTGCAATATGAATGTATAAACTGTGGCTTATGTATTGATGCCTGCGACGATACCATGGATAAATTTGGTTACGAAAAAGGCTTAATTAAATACGCGAGTGAAAAACAAATGGAAGGGGGGAAAACCAATCCATTTAGGTTAAAACTAGTAGGATATGGCGCATTAACGGCTTTGTTAATAATATCGATGTTTGCATGGATGCTGCAACGTACTCCAATAGAAGCCTCGGTACTACGCGACAGAAATGCGCTCTACAGAGTGAACTACGAAGGCTTAGTAGAAAACCCTTACACACTTACTATTATTAATAAAACCCAACAAGCACTGCATTACAGCATCGCTATAGAGGGTTTACCTGGTGCAATACTCTCAAGCCCACGCTCTACACTTGTTCAACCGGGTGTTATGAAAAGCGTACCAGTGACCGTAACAGCCGATGGCTACGACATTGAACGAAAAGTAACTAAACTTAAATTTATAGTAACAGCGCAAGAAGATGCCAGCATCACTATAACCAAAGACAGCCAGTTTTATAAAAACTAAGATTGGTAAAGTTTCATAAAAAATGCCCAAGTAGATATTCTCCTTGGGCATTTTTTATATGCAGTTTTTATTGCGTGTTTGTACTTATATATTTCAGTGCGCTTGTTATAACGGCGACTTGTGCCAAAATACATTCTTCATCTGTTGCAGTTGGGCTATCTGGGTACACTTCTGTAGTAGTTACATAGGGTGCATCAGTAAAGCCCATACATAAACCTAACTCTCGAGCTGCATAGTTAATCACACCAAATTGCTCTTGAGGTACGCCTATTAGCTGGTTGTTTTCATCGCTCGGTGCAATATGAGTGACTTTTGCAACGCTTTCTATAATGACTTTTTGAAACTCCGGCTCAGGCTTTTTGGTATCTGCAACTAAATAAAACCCATCAGGTATGTTCCAGTTATTGTTAGTAGTGCCTTCACGCGCAGCAAGTGCGGGTCTAAATTCACTGTTATCGCTGTCAGTTGTTTCGTGTAAATCAATATGAGCGACTAAGTCTACATCGAGTGATTTTACAAACGCCATAATAGCGGCTGACTCTTGAGCTGGGCTGCCCTCGTAAAATGAGCGGTTAGGATCAATGGCGTCTGGGTTCCAGCGGTTTATAGTTTCATATCCCCAAGGGCTAATGCAGGGTGCAATTATAATATTAAACTGTTCGCAATATTGCATAGCCGATGTTTTAGCAAACCTAAGTGCGCCATGTACGCCACTGGTTTCATAGCCATGTACACCACCGGTGATTAAAACAGTTGGTTTATTAGCATTAAAGTTAGGCGTTTTTAATATGTATAATGGGTAAGTGCCAGCGGCGTAATTAAGCTCGCCGTATTGCTCTATATCTAAGGTGTTTTTAAGATCATTAATTAGCGTTACGACTTCGTTTTGGTAACTGCGTTTAATGTTTTGGCGCGCTAACCACTGGGCTTTATCGTTGTTATTCCATTTTTTGCCAGGTGTGCCAATAGGGTATGTGCTGTTAGTCATAATAAACCTTTATATCAATTGTTATTAGCTCTCCTGTAAATAAGGAGGTCAACTACAATTGGTAGAGTTACTTAATAAAGGCGTAGCTTAACGCTGAGTAAATTAGCGTGCAAATTAAAACGTTAAAGTCATATTTTTTATAGCGCGCGATTGCTGGGATTTAATATAGCTTTGGTTAGCGTATTCACCCGAAATACTACCGAATCGATCGCGTTTTACACTAATTGTTAAATCACACGTTTTACTTTGATCTACTTGCGAGCTGCTAAACATATCTAAACTTTGTAAATTTATTTCAAGGCGAGATGAATTAAGCGCAAAAAATGTTGACTGCAAAAGCGTTTCATTATTATTGGTAGTGCAACTACTGCTAAGTTCTACTTGGCTTGTACTGTTAGGATCAGTGCCATCTAATTGAACTGTAAGAGTACTATTAATACCAAAATTTTGACTGTTACTCGGGGTTAAAATAATAAAATTTAAAGGCAACTCCACGCTCGAATTAGCATTTATGCCATCATCCCGTTTAAATTTTATATCAAACTGTTGGTTATCGTCAGTGGCATTTATATACGCTTGGTAATCAACGTCTAAAAAGTCGGTATCTTTTGTAAGTACAATAGCAGTGCTATTAACAACAGCTTGTAATGAGTCGCTATCGCTTAAAACAATGTTAGAGCCATTAGCATCGCCTGCATTTAGTTCTGCGTTAACACGCGTGCGGTTACCGTCAGAAACTAGTTCAAAACCTGCCCAAATACCTTGTGTTTTTACTAAATCCGACTCTGTTTCTGACGTGCAAGCGCATAATGCTAAAATTAAAGCCGTTGTGGTAATGCATTTTTTAAGCATGTTAGCTCCTTTAAACCACTTAATTAGGCTGTAAATAATTGTTTAATTGGGGATATACCTAACAATTATATGAAGTGTAAGTTTGTATATGTGCATTGTTACACAACAAGCTATCTATAAATGTTTAAATTTGTTAACGGGTGTAAATAAAACATTAATCACCAGGTTTAAAAACTAACTTACCAATTAAATTGTTTACTAAGTAAGCATCGATTTAGCGCTAAATGTATTATAAAAGAGTATGTTACAATTAAGGTAAAGCATATCTTCATATTGAGTATTATGGCGCAGTATATTGCTACTCCAAGTTGGCTAGGCCGTTTTTTTACCCGTATTAAACACGTAACTATTGAACAAGAGCGCCTTGTTGTGCATTTTAGACGTGCTCCCGCGCGGACATTTTTAATTAAAGACTTTTATAATTACTCAATACTTAAAAACCGTTTATTTAGCGCCAAAATTAATTTGTGCGACAGTAGCAATACATCAATTAGCTTTTTAAACAAAGCACAAGCGAACACCTTAAATACTGCCCTTAACACGCGGTTTTCAGTCCTGCTTGAGCAAAAGGTAAATAACGCAAAGATTTCGCTCAAGCGTTATGCTTTAGATGAGTTTTTACGTGATAGTTCCATAAAAACACTTAATAATGATGTGTTTTTGCTTACCAAGCAGTACGCTAAAAGTACAAGTGTGTGGCAACAACACTTATCGCAAAGTAGTATTAAATTTTTAAATATACTGAGCACTACACCCAATACTCACGATGCAATTGCACAGTTGCGCCATAAATATGAAAAAAAACAACTAACTCTTAAAAATGACTTTTTTAATCAAGTAGAGTCAAATCCATTAACAACAGAGCAGCGCTTAGCGGTAATACGCGATAACGATAAAAATTTAGTATTAGCGGCAGCAGGCACAGGTAAAACATCTGTGATGGTAGCAAAGTCTTTAGATTTAATAGCATGCAATATTGCCAAGCCTGAGCAAATTTTAGTGCTGGCCTATAATAAAACAGCAGCAAATGAGCTTAAAGAGCGCTTTATTAAACGCGCCACGCATGCAAAATTGCATACCAAAGCACCCACTATTTTAACGTTTCATGCGCTTGGGCTTAAATTACTACAAAGTGCTAAAAAGCCAATCGAGTTGTCAAAATTTGCAACTGACCCAGTTCAATTAAATAGTTGGTTAACTGGGTGGGTAAGTAAAAAAATACAAACCGAGCCACAGTTTTTAAAAGCATTTGTAGATTTACTCCATGAGCCGATTGATATATTTAGCTTTAAAGATAATGCACAGTACGAGCGGTACGTACGCGATAACGAATACCGTAGCCTTGCGGGTCATAAAGTAAAAAGTTATCAGGAAGTGCTTATTTCAAACTGGCTACATTTGAATTGCGTACCGCACAGTTATGAGGTGAATTATCACTTTAGCCAAGGCGCAGAGCTAAGTGGGCAATACCAACCAGACTTTTATATACCTCAATATGATATTTACCTAGAGCACTTTGGCATTGATAGGCAAGGGAATACACGTGCTGATATAGATAAAAAACACTATAATGAGCAAGTTGCATTTAAGCGAAAACTGCATAAACAAAATGGCACCACCTTACTCGAGACCTTTCATTACAACTGGGTAGAAGGAAAGCTAGAGCAAACCCTCGCAAAGCAATTAAAGCAGCATAATGTTGAATTAACACCTTTAAGTAACGACGAAATATTTCATACTTTAAATAACTCAGGGCAGTTACAGCAAGGCATTGATAAGTACATAAAATGTTTACAAGCTATTCGAGTGGAGCAACTAAATAATAAGCAAATAGCACAGCGCATTAAGCAAAGTGGTATTAAAAATTACCAGCAATATGCAAACTTGTTAGTGCAAATTCATGATGCTTATATAAATGAACTAAACGCGCAAAGTGCCATTGATTTTGACGACATGATTATTCAAGCAACAAAGGCGATAGTAAGCGGAGATTTTAATATTGTGTGGAGCCACATTTTAGTTGATGAGTTTCAAGACATATCAAGCGCGCGTATGGCTTTCATAAATGCCATATTAAAACATGGTAACGGAATACGCTTTACTGCTGTTGGTGATGACTGGCAAGCAATTTATCGGTTCTCGGGTGGTAATTTAGCGCTTACTACACGCTTTAATGAATTAGTGGGCAGCCACTCACTTACTATGTTGCAAAAAACATTTAGATATAACAATAGTATTAGTGATGTAGCAGGGCGTTTTGTAATGCAAAACCCTGAGCAATATAAAAAGCAGATCAGCACACATACACAAGTAACCACACCACAAGTTATTTTATTAGACGATTTATACCAAGGTACTAAATCGATAGAAATAAAAGTGCAGCAGAGCATAAGCACTATTCAAAAAAATGATGCATCAGCGAGCATTGCCATACTTAGTCGATATAGATACATGTTAAATAGCGTGCAGCAGCATTTAAAAGATAAAAAGCATACAAACTCTCTTTATTTTTGGACATTGCATAGTGCCAAAGGGCTTGAAGCCGATTACTGTATTATTATTGGTTTTGAACAAGGTAAATTAGGGTTTCCTAGCGATAATCAAAATAATGTGCTGGTGGAGGCGTTATTACCAGAGCAAGATGAATTCACTCACTCAGAGGAAAGGCGTTTGCTTTATGTAGGTATTACGCGCGCTAAACATAAAGCGTATTTAATTGCAGACCCTTATGCATGCTCAGCGTTTGTAAAAGAACTAGTAGATGACAATTATCCCATTCAAATCGCTTCAACGTTGTTTAATAAGTCGCAACTAAAGCAAAGAGAGTGTAGTACGTGCAGCGACGGTTTAATTGTGCCAAAAACGGGTCAATATGGTGATTATTATAGTTGTACTAATACGCAAATTTGCGAAACTAAATTACGAGTGTGTAAAAGCTGTAGTAGCCCATCGATTGATAAAAACACGTACTCACAATGTGTGAATACAGAGTGTAAAACGCAGCACCCAATTTGTGAAAAGTGTGGTCGCGAAATGCGTAAACGCAAATCTAAGCACGGTGAATTTTTAGGGTGCAGCGGTTTCGCTCTTAAAGAAGATAACTGTAAAAACACTCGAAAAATGAATGTTTAACGGCTAACAAGTAGGTTTACACTTGTCTATTTTATAGAACTATGTAAATAGAAATTACATTCATTAGATTGATTTTAACAAGCTATCAATGTCTAATAGAAGAATGAGCTTTAACTGTTGTTTATTATGCATTTTTTCAATAGATTCTTTTTATTAAATGACCATTATTCAGCCCCTGGTCAGGTTGCTAATTGGCGAATAAGTGCACTGCGCATTATTCTATCATTAGTAATGGTGTTATGTTTTGCTGTGGCGTGCCACACGTACACAAGCGCTATTGAATTTAACTTAATTTATATTGTTGTATTAACAAGCAGCTTTCTTGCTACTGCATGTGGTTTACTTATAGCAAGTAAGCGTTTCTATCACTTTAGCGCTCATGCACTTTTAATAGCCATTGTAGCTGCTAGCGTGTCAATGAACTTATTTTTAACAGACCTAGAGCTTGCTAAAGTGGGCTCTATGTATATGTATTCTTGCCCGATAATCGCACTTATGCTACTTGGTTATAGAACAGCCCTTGCTTATGGCGTATTAAATATTGCGCCGTTTTATATGATCATCAATAACGTTGATGTCTCGGGTTTAACCGGCATAGCTCAACAACTTCCCGACGCGGACTTATACATTACAGGGCTTATATTTTTATTTTTTAACATATGTATTCCCCTTGCTGTAGCACGCACAATTGTGGCTGCTAAGCGTTTAAACAAAACAATGATAAGCGCTAATACACACCTTAAAGACAAAAATGAGCTTTATCGAAGCTTATTCACCGAATCAAATAAAGCCAAAATTATTGTTGACGAAAACCTTGTCATTACTGATTTTAATCAACATGCTATTGATATGTTTGGTATAAAAAAAGAATTAAAAGAAGAATGCGTTAACCTCTCTCATTTATTTCCTACTTTATCTTTTGACGATCCAAATGCGCAAAATAAAATTGTGAAGTACAAAAAAAGCTATTTTAAAGCCAGTTATCAGCAAATAACAATGAGCACAAACTACCGTGTATACGACTTTTACGATTGCACGCAAGAGCAGCTCATTAAACAAAATTTATCGATGATGGAACAAGAAAACAAACGATTACGCTTTAGAGACTCGCGAACAAGGCTACCTAATAGAGAATGGTTTGAACTGCAATGCGATAGGCTAACAAGTAAGTACCAAAAAGGTTTTTATATTGTTGTTGCGCAAAGTGCAAATAGTGAATACTTAAATTTAAAGCTCACTAAAGCCGACTCTCAAGCCTTACTGATTAACGCATACAAGCGTTTAAAAGCGATGCCAGATGAGCCGCTGTTGTGTGCTCATATAGGAGTCGGAAAGCTCGCTTTTATAATTGTGGCAAACTCGCAAAACGAGCTTGAAGATAAGCTATTAATACAAATAAAAAATACATTAGATAAAAAATATAATGTGTTTGGTACTAAGTGTCAGCAATCATTTTTATTTGGTTTTGCAAAGTATCCTGATCATGGAAAAAACAGCGCAACAGTACTTAGCAATGCATGCGAAGCACTTAAACTAGCAAATTGTAATATGGCCCTTAGTGGTTATAACAAAAAACAATCACAAGCTTTTATCGAAAAATACGAAATTTCAATGTTATTAGATGAAGCGCTTCAGCAGGGCGATTTGTCGGTGCACTATCAACCTAAAGTAGATGCAACGGGTCAATGTATAGGGCTTGAAGCCTTAGCGCGTTGGAACAGTCCAATACTGGGTAATGTGTCGCCAGTGGTATTTATTCCTATTGCCGAAGAATACAGAATGGTTAGTCGGCTAACCGACCTGATTATTCAAAAGGTGTGCGCTCAAATTGCCGATTGGACTAAAGCGGGTTTACCGAGTGTGCCGGTGGCAATAAATATATCTCTAATTGATTTTAGCCAAACCGATTTTATGTCAAAACTAGTTAAATACCTTGCCGACTTTAACGTAAAGCCGCCTCAAATAGAGTTAGAACTGACTGAAACTTCCCTTGAGGCTAACCAAGCCCATTCGTTAAAGCTTATGCAAACACTGCAATCGTGGGGTTTTACTATTTCGGTCGATGATTTTGGGGTGGGATATTCTAATATTGCACGCCTTGCCGACTACCCAATTAACAAACTCAAGTTAGATCGCTCATTAATAAGCCAAGTAACGAGCTCAAAGCGTCAAAAAAGTTTAGTTAAGGCAGTACATGCTATGTGTAAAGAGCTTGATATTAAGTGTGTAGCTGAGGGGGTAGAAACCCAAGAACAAGTAGCAATAATGGCGCAAATGGGGTGTAAAGAATTTCAGGGCTATTACTTTGCTAAACCAATGCCAGCCGAAAGATTTGCAGAACATGTTAGCCGCCATGGCTTAGTGTTTAACCCTGAAGAAGTGACAGCTCAACTTTAAATGTATTTAGTGGCCACTATATAGAACATGCTCACCTAAGAGCTATGCATGCTCTATAAAGCTAGCTTGGTTTTATTACCTAATTACAGAGTTGTTGGGCGTTTATAGTTATTTTGCACTGTTGCACAGCTCCCGATTTCCAATGCTGTATGTCTGATTGCGCAGTACAGCCTGCATCTTCAATTAAAGCAGTGTCAGCATCACATAAAAGTAATACGGCGTTATCATCTTGTACATCCACAATAAACGTGTACTCGTTAAAGGGCGTAAGTTTGCTTAAATCGTTATTAACGGCAGCTTTTAATAACTCATCAGTGGATGAATAGGGTGTTTCACTAAACTTTAAAGTGCCGTCTACAGCGGTAGCAATATCTTTTAATTGCGAGGCTAAATCGGCCATTATTTCTGGATTGTTATTTTTTGAAGTGTAACAACCGCTAAGTAATACAATTAAGCTTATGCAGAGTAAGTGTTTCATGCTATTTGCTCCATACCGTCATTGTGTTGTGCTCATCGTAGCCTGTGTCTAGGTTCCAGTTTTTAATTTCACTGTAATCAGTATCTAAAAATACGGCATTGGCAATAATGGTTATATAGTGCTGAATGTTACTAACGGCAAAGTCAAAAATATCGTTGTAATGCATTGGCTCGTGCGGTGTTTTTAGCTGTTCAATAAAAGTGGAGTCTACTTCGTTTGGGCGAGGATAAAACAAACCTAAATCAGCAGCAACATGGCGTGCACAGGCAAATAACCGATAGCTTTCTTCAGCATTATTTACTACAAACTGAAAACCGTTATGCCATGTATTAAAGTTAGGCGTGTGTTGTGCGGCGTAGTGTGGGTGAACTGTTAATAAAGCATGTTGCCAAATTTGTGCAATATCGGTATCAAAATTATCGTCTTTGTTAGTACAAGACCCAATATTTTGTTGTACGCGATCAGCGTAGCCTAACTCACCTAAATTTAAACGTTGCCAAATAAACGCATCTTGGTTCATTTCACAGGTACGGTGCGCAGTTTGGTTTTGCTCATATGGGCCAACTTTTAATTCAACAACTGGATGCACCGTTATATCTGCAGCAACATGGGCCATATAACCGCATAACCAAGCAAAGCACTTTTCAAATGCTTCATCTTCAAGTGTTTTACAGTATTCAATCATGGCTTTAAGTAAATCACCCGTGCGCTCGTAATGCATTAAATCGGCCCATGCATTTTGGCTAGGCTGCGCTACAGCTAAATAAGGGTAATCGGGGGCTACACAACCTAGTTCAAGGTATGCTTGACGTTTGCTTAAAATAAGTTTTGCCTTTTTAGGCATATCCATTTTAGTGAGTGACTTGGTTTGCGTTGCAATATTAACCGCAGTAATGTGCGCAAAAGCACCTGGCATTGTCATATCCCTATGATTTATAAATAGGGGTACAGATTAACATTGAGACAGCGTTAAATAAAGTTAACTAAATGCAAGTATAGGGTGGTTAAGGCTATTAAATTAATTGTTCAACTAATTGGCCGTTTTCGTATAATTTAGCAAATTGACGTTTGTGCTCTTCAAAAAGATAAGCTCTTAGTTGCTCTTGCCCGCTATGAATTTGAGTTATTTTTGCTGCAATCCCTAAGCTACTTTGCCTAACGGGTTCTACATCTATCGATATACTTTCTTTGTTAGGCAAGTTAAAGCTCATGTGCTGTAATTTGTTTAAGCTTTTTCCATTTTTCAATGGTTTTAAAAATATGCCCGTACTGGAAATTGATTCAATATTAAAACCTTGGCTTTTAATATTTAGCTCACTCCAACGCCAACTTCGCTGAGTGCCCTTTGTATCAATTACCTCTGGTGCGCTCAAAGTGGGGTTAATTACACCTAACTCATCAATTTTTAATTGCAGGGGAAACCAAAGTTGGTAATTAGCAACTTCAGCAAGCAAAGTTAAATTTGCATGGGTAAAAAGGTGAGCAATACTCGCGGGTACAGAGCTTTTCATTGTAAGCATATGATTACGGGGAGAGCGCTGCTTTGTATTTGGTTTGAATAACTCAGCTAAAAAATTTACCTCTTCATTAGAAAAGTCCATATTCCACCTCAGTTACTAAAACAATGCACCACCGTAATTTAAACAATGGATTTGATCAATAAATGCTCGGTTTAAATTTGTTTAGTCAATATTTGCGAGAGTAGCTGGCAAACTAAACAATGTATTTAAATGCAGTGCTTAACCCTATCGCTTTTCAGAGACTTGAATTATTTAACATTTATAAAAATATATTTAGGCTCAAGTGGCTAGCTGTTAAACTGCAACACATTAGTTTTATAATTTATATTAGAGTTTACATTATGATATGTGCGTTTTTACGTAATCAACAGCCTAAATTACGAGTTATGTTAGTGGCGTTACTGGGTGCTGGTTTTTCAATAAATGCAGTGGCTCAAGAGCAAAACCAAACTTTAATTTTAGTGGGCTCAGAGCTTGCAACTTGTACTAGCGCAAAGCTTAATAACTGCGAAAAAGAGACTGTTGTTGAAGGTAAATTACATAATCTATATAGGGTTAATAACTCTCAAATAAAAAACATCACACAGCACTGGCCTAATAATAACGTTGAGGCAAAAACGGCTGTATTAAAAACACTTAAAACCTTGCTAGGTAAATCGTCAAATAGCGTATCTAAAACAGATTTATTATGGCTATGGCGCGATATAAATAACCAGCAATTAGAAAGCCTGACTCAGCAAGAATACAACTTTGTATTTGATATGCTAGAAGTGCCGCTACTTGATAAAAACGGTGAGCGCTTAAAAGAGCAAGTAAATACCGATTTTAATATTGAGGTCGCGACTAATAGTATTTTACAATTTGTGTCGGGCAGTTTAAAAGTTAATAACGCAAAACCCACCATGCTTGCTATTACGGCATCGAGCCGCGACCCTTATGAGTCGGCAGATGTAGCGCAGAGTCTTTTAGCACAATCAAATATAAGCACTCAATGGTTAGCACTAACGCCAGCACTTGCTAAAGCGATTACGAGTAACTCGTGCGATGAATTACCCGCTCTCAGAAATACATTAATGAATGTGTATAACCGGGAAGCAATTTATCCAGAGTACACAAAGGCCGAATACGCTTTATGCAAAAGTGGCACTAATGCACTTGTATCACTTATTAAAAATAGTACCGGTGTGATGTTTAATAGCGGTAATGCAGCATTAACTCACAAGGTATTATTTGATCAAAACAATAATCCATACCCGTGGACGCAAGCATTGCAAACTCGCCCAGTAATTGTAGGTGAAGGCGCGGGCGCAGCAATCCAAAGTAAAGTGACGGGTATGCTTACAAATACGACAAGCCTTGAGGCACTTCGTAAAGGTGAAAATAACACTAATGCTGGTGGACTTGGCAGCTTTAATTTTGGTGTTATAGATACTCAATTTAGCGAACAAAACCGCACGTTTAGACTCGCAGCTGCGCTAAATAATAGCGAAGCGAGTAATACTAAAACACAAATGCAGCATGGCTTTGGTATTGATGAAAATACAGCTTTGGTTGTTATTAAATCGCCAGAAGGTAGTTTAATAACCGTAATAGGCAAAAGTGGTGTAGTGCATTTAGCTAACCAAGGTAAAGCACCACCTGAGAGTAAGAGCTATAGCTACTCGTATTGGCCTACAAGCAGTGTAATTGAAATTACCAATAACACGTTTACTCTAAGCAAGCGCACAATAGATGAGGCGTTACCCGCTATAAAAATACCTCCACTGCCAGTGCAGCGTTTTGGCTCAATTTTAACAAATTCAAAACTGCGATCACTTACTCAAGCGATGTGCCTAAGCCAAGAGCAAAGTGCGGTAGCCCAACAAGATGAGTTTATAATTAGCCTTACTGCAACGAGTGACACGCAGTATCATCGCGTTAATGCAAAAGAGTTTGGTTGTGCGCTAAGCAATTTAGAGTTAGCTATAAAGTCGATTTAGTTACTAACCTGAGCCAAGGGTTTAAGTTTTTGGCTCTTCTCTATAAAATAGCCACCATAATGATTTAAAAGCCTAGCCAAGGCCTTACTAAAAGAGTTTTAAAATGAATAATGAAAATGACGTAATTGATACTTTAGCCGAACTAGAAAGCTTTTTAATAGATGTCGAAAACGGTGGTTTTGGACTTAAAGGTGTTGCCGGTGTTGGTATGGCTACTAATAACAAAGATGGCAGCCGTTTTGTTGCTGTGTTTGACGATAATCAAAAGCTACTTTTAGCACGCATGATTACAGAAGACGTATTCCAAACAGGCCAAGACATGGTACGTAATGGTGTAGGACGCAAGCACTAATACTGATACTAACTAGACTGAATAACTCTGCTGCAAAAGGAGTTATTCAATCTGTATTTATAAAATCAAAATATTGTAGTTTCAATTGGGATCAAAAGTCTATTTTCCAATCTAATTGGCACCATGGGTGCTCGTCATCAGCTAATATACTTTGCAATGTAGCAGCCGTATCATTTATTTTTTCAAATAAATCATGACTAAAATTAAAATCAGGGTTTGGCTCGCTGTACATTTCTTGAGTTTTAATTTTCTGCCATATACATCGACCAACCACATAACTAGTTGCATATTCTTGCCAGCTAACAAATAAGGTCTGTGCCAGTTTTCCAATATGCTTGAGGTAACACCATGCTTCTTCTTCAGTTAAAAAATTAATGGTAACACCACAACGACACAAAAAAGCATAGCGACCAATATCAAAAGCTCTAATACCACAACGAGCCAGTGAGATTTTATGTATTCCTGCCCAGTCAGACATAATACCTATAGGCGTATTTTGATAGGCGGTAAATTTATCTTCAATGTTGTATGTTGCTAATAAATCATTTCTGGTGAGTTCAGCCATGCAGCTCATAAAAACTTGGCTATTTGACGTGTTATAAAAAACATTTAAAGTTTCAATCAATTCTTCTTTTGTTGTAACGCCATAACCATTATCTAAAATACTTAAATTTCCTTTAGCAATAGCCTCGTCAGTATAGTTTTTATTATGATGTTTTAGGACATCCAATGAATAGCCATTTTGCATTGAAAGGTGCCCTGAGAGGCTAATAAGCCATAATTTTTGCTCTGAGCTTAAGTCCGTATCATCCTTAATTACACAAGGTACTTCACTTTGATTATGCATCTACAATCTCCTTTGTTGTTTGTAGTTTTAAGCATATATCGTTGTAATTAGCATGCATTGGTTGCCCAAGTTCAACGAGCTTTTCACAACACTCCACTGCAAATTCAAGTGAGTATATCCCAAGCCTCTGATCACCATATTTATCTGCAGCTAATAGTAATACGGGTATTGCTTCATTATATTGCTCTAACGCCGCTAGCGATCGGCCTTTGTAATAGTAAGCTTGTGGTAAATTAGAAAACTCGCTAATTGCAATGTTTACAAGCTTAATACAGGTATCAAAATCATCTATATCAAAAGCTAAGTGAATAAACTTTAAGCTCCAACTTGGTTGGTGTGTGATTTTTGGCATAGCTTGTTTAATCGCATAAATAGCGGCTTGTTTTACTTGCTTCTTAACAGCTTCGTTTTCGATATTTACTAATTTAGCCATTAACGCATGTAGCATTGCCCAAGCATATTGCTGTTTATACTCTAAATCTGGATATAGGGCATAACCCATTGGTTTAGTGGGTTTTCCATCATGGTCAGTCGCTGGGAGATCTAATGTTTTGAGTTCTAATTGTGAGTATATATTCTCTTGTACAGAACCTAGTACACGAGGGGTTTTGTAAAACTTATTAGGAGATGGCTGTATTTTTTTAGCTATAGTTTCCATTATCAAATTAAAATCAATTGAGTCTGGGCAGTAGATAAATAAATCAACGAGTAGTGGCCAAGGATCTACCAGCTTTTGTAAATGAAGATTCATAAAGGCGATAAAAACGTCAAATGCTTCATCTAAGCGTTCTAGCTTAGCAAGGCATAAAGCTTGCAAATAATTACAATTAGCGTCAAAAACCAAAGAGTATGTTTGAGTCGTTATTAACGCATCTTGATAGCGACCATTTTCAAATTGCAACGTCGCTATTTTAAGCGCGTTACTTTCCTCATTTTTTTTAAGATCTTTTATGTAGTATCGACGAGCGATAATCAAAGCAGAGCGAAGGTCTATTTCCTCAGGACGAATATAAAAATAAGAGTTTAAAAATATATAAGCTTTTTCATAATATTTAAGGTGCAAATAACACAGACCAATCTCTTTAGTCATCTTCATCGCATAAAAACTTTTTATAAGTTCTCGCTGCGCAAGATAAATAGTGAGTGCAATATCATAGTTTTCAAGCTTAAATTCTGCGTGTGCTTGTAAATCTCGCAGGTGTTCTATGCTTGCATCGGTAGGTGGCGGTAACGAGCCAACTAACTTACTGATTTCTGTGTATGCATCCAATGTCCATAAATAGTTAGCCACATAAAGATAAAGTGACTCGTCATTATAAAATACCAAATTGACTCGCTGCATTAATATCATTAGCTGCTTTGCTGTCAGCTTAGAATATATACATTGTTCTTCTATTAAGTTACGTAACTGAAGATGCTGATGCAGTTGTTCAAAGCTAATATCCTCATCAATATTTGATGGTGATTCTATACGCAGTGGTAGGCTCTGAATATAATGGTGCAGTGCAATAGCAAGTTCACGGTAGTGATTATTTTTACTAGTGACGAGTTCGCTAGAGATTTTTATACTCTCATCTAAAAACTTAAATACCGTGGCAGATAAAAAGTAATGCTCTGACAAGAAATCAATTAAAGTGAATAAGACTTGCTGACTTTGATCAACATCCCAAAATAATGGGGCTGAAAATAATAACTTCCATTGTTCAACATCGCTACGAGATGACACATTACAATATAATTCATTGAGCGCTATTTGCAGCTCTGCAATAGAGCGAACACAATTGAGTTCAATTGGTTGAGGCTTAACAATTTCAACTTCTGTAGATGCAGAGGAGGGCGCTTCTTCATCAAAAAATGACTCGTTAGTAACCCCTTGTTTTTCGTACTCGTCTTCAAATACTTGATTGGGTGCTTTGTCTTCATTTTGAGTAGGTTGTTTAGCCTCTTTAATGGCTAACTCGTATGCTTTGCGTAAATCTTTAAATTCTTGAGGGAACTCAGCTGGCGATGTTTTTTTTAGCAGCTCTGTATAAGCGAGTTTAATAAGGCGTTTATCTGTTGTGGCTTCAATGCCTAATATTTTCCAATGGTTCATTACTTCACTCTTTATTTAATGCATGTAATTTTTTAACTGAAACTATTTTTTATTAGTTAACTTTAATAACTAACTTTAATAGCTAATTTTAATAACTAAGATAGCGCTTTATATTTTCGATCATACGTTCTATTTTGTGGTTATCGTGTGTTTCCAATACTTCCATAAATTGGCCAATCGCCTCGCCAATTTCACGCCTTTTATCTCCTAGGTTTTCTTGAAACAAGCGCTCTAATTTTGCTTTAAATGCAGTATTTACCAGTTTATCTTTAGGCAAAACCTTAAGTGCGTTAAGTCGTGCAAAACGTTCACGCAATTCACTTTCGCTCAGGCTTTCTTCATTTTCACCTACATAAGTACGGTATTTTTTGCCACTTGCAACATTAGTCACTTCAACCTCAAGTACACCATTCAGGTCGTAGGTATAAGTTAAATATAACTCTTGTACTATATTTAACTGCTCAAGCTCTATTTCTAAATCACCTAAAAAAACATTATCTTTAGGGAGGTAATGTTCACCTTGGTAAATTTTAATTAGCACTTTTTCTTGTTCAAGGTGAGCTGAATAAACAGAACGAGTTTCGCTTACGGGAATAGTTGCGTTACGCTCTATAATAGGTAAAAACTCAGACTGACCATGTTTATTATTTACCTCAACTCCTAAAGTGAATGGGCAAACATCAGTCATTATTACATCTTTTAATTCTTTATCACGTGCGCTCATACCTGCCTGAATTGCAGCACCGGTGGCAATAGCATGGTCAGGGTTATATTGGGTTTGTGGTATACGTGAAAATACACGACTAATTTGCTGCTGAAAAATAGGCATACGTGTAGCGCCACCAACAAGAATAAGCCCATCAACGTCTTCAAGTGTTAAATCGGCGTCAGACATAGCACGGTTAATAGGAAACTTAATACGTTCTATTAACTCGCTACACAATGTACGGTAATCTTCGAGCGTGAGAGTATATGGGTATGTTTTTTCTTTATATTCAAAGTTAAAACTCGCTACTGGCTCGTTAGTTAATTGGCACTTTAAGCGCTCACACAAAGACCAAATATTACGATTTTCACTATCTGAGAAAAAACCTCTGTATAAATCATTTTTCTTATAAAGGTCTTCTTCAATTACGTTAGTAAAGTCGTTACCGCCTAGGTAGTTATCACCTGCTGAGGCGTGTATTTCAAAAATATCGTTAAACACCTCAATAACCGACACATCAAATGTACCGCCACCAAGGTCCAGTACTAAGTAAGTTTGCTCACAGTCTTTATTATCGAGCCCATAAGCGAGTGCTGCGGCGGTGGGTTCGTTAAGTAATCGCTCAACTTTTAAACCTGCAAGCAAAGCGGCTTGTTGCGTTGCTTGGCGTTGTTTATTATTAAAATAGGCAGGTACCGAAATAACAGCCTCAGTGATTGGCTCTTGCAAATAATGTTCGGCTTGCTCTTTTAGGCTTTTTAATAAAATGGCAGATAATTCCGTTGCGCTATAATTTTGTTCGCCCAATGAAAAGGTTTTATCAGTGCCCATAAAACGTTTAAATTCTGAAATGGTATGTGCAGGGTGTGTTGCTAATCGATCCCTAGCGGCTTGGCCTACAAGAATATAATTGTCTTCCGACAAGCCAACAATTGAAGGGACGAGCACATTGC
The DNA here is from genome assembly GCF_015864285.1 of Pseudoalteromonas sp. NZS100_1. Lineage (NCBI taxonomy): Bacteria > Pseudomonadati > Pseudomonadota > Gammaproteobacteria > Alteromonadales > Pseudoalteromonadaceae > Pseudoalteromonas > Pseudoalteromonas sp. NZS100_1. The sequence continues at coordinate 79,814 of NZ_JADYXN010000013.1, read as the reverse complement.
CCTCCATATCTGGAATTAGCTTAACGGCGTTATCTTGCCAAATTCCAACTACGCTATGAGTTGTACCGAGATCTATCCCTATCTTCATTTTATTTCCCTTACAGAATGACTTAAATCATCGCTATGCTAAGTTACTTAATACAGAACCTTAAATTCAACTTAGTTTCGCACCGATATCATTGTACAGTTTAATTAAAAACCTATTATTAATATTTGATTGAAAATTATACGCTTAACTTTATTTTATTAAAATAGATAACGTTTTTGGTGAGAGTAAGAGGTCTTTAAAACAAGACACAGTGGTGCAGTGTAAACAGGTTGGTATTAAGATTAATAATAAAAAAATATGAAGTAGATATACAGTATTATCGAATTGCTGGAAGTAAAGTTTACTGATGGTTAGGTTTTGATTAACGAGGGTTGTTGTTTAAAAAGGAGTTAATTGGTCGGTATGGAGAGATTCGAACTCTCGACCCCTGCCACCCCATGACAGTGCGCTACCAAGCTGCGCCACATACCGACTTTGTATGCAATAGTACGTGTATTTTTTTAAAAATCAATAAGCGATTGTTTGTTTGGATGTTTATTACGCAAGAGGCATAAAATAGCTCTCTTGCGGTGTATTAATTGGCTAGTCTTTATTTAACCACTTTTTGATCGAGTCATACATCTCATCTCGTATTAATGGCTGGGCTTTTTTGTTAGGGTGTAAACTATCGTTTTGCATTAGATCAGATTGGCTGGCAATATCTAGCATAAAAAAGTTCATTAAATGCGCATTTGTTTCTTCGCTAACGTCTGTAAAAGTGTCTGTAAACATTTTGCTATAACGCGGACCGTAATTAGGGGGAATGTAAATCTCCATTAAGGCGGTCATCGCATTAGCTGCTTGGCTTTTTTGAATAAGAGACGTTAAGTTAGCTTGCATTTTTTTAACTGGAAAACCACGTAAACCGTCGTTAGCACCTAGCTCAATAAGTACATGAGTGGGTTCGTATTGCTCAAGCAATGCATCTAAACGACGTAGGGCGCCTCCAGATGTTTCGCCACTAATACTGGCGTTGATAAGTTCTATGTCGGTTTGTTCGTCATCGTATTTATCTTGTAACAATTTTACCCAGCCTTCTTCTTGTTGAAGTCCGTAGGCTGCACTTAAACTGTCACCGAGTATTAAAATCGTGTTGTTGGCTGCTGCACTCAGCGGTTTGATAACTAAAAATAAAATGAATACTAAACGTAGGATTGAATGAGTCATATGTCAGCGCTTTCTCAATTAAATATAATACAAGTTAATGGTTTGTCTAAAGTAGTCTCTACCTTTGAAGGTGAGCTGCCCATCCTCAGCGACATCAGCTTTAATGTCAAGCATGGCGAGTCTGTTGCTATTGTTGGCACGTCGGGCTCTGGTAAATCTACGTTACTCAGTTTATTAGCAGGGCTGGACACTGCAAGCAGCGGCGAAATATTTTTAGATGGCGAGCCATTACACAATTTAGATGAAGAAGAACGTGCTGCACTGCGCGCGGCTAAAATTGGATTTGTGTTTCAATCGTTTATGTTAGTACAGAGCTTAACTGCACTTGAAAACGTTATGCTACCAGCAGAACTTGCTGGCGAAAGTGATGCGAAAGAGCAAGCAATAGCTCTACTTGAAAAAGTAGGCTTGAGCCATCGAATTGATCATTACCCGTCGCAGCTATCTGGCGGTGAGCAACAACGTGTTGCTATAGCGCGTGCTTTTATTGGTACACCTAAAATACTGTTTGCTGATGAGCCTTCGGCTAACTTAGACAGCAAAAACGGTAAAATGATTGAATCCTTATTATTTGATTTAAATACTCAACATGGCACTACGCTTATTTTAGTTACTCACGATGAAGGGCTTGCACAAAAATGTGAGCATATTATTCAAATAGAAGCGGGTTTACTGGTAAAAAGCGAAGTAGAGGACGTTGCCGATGTGGGTTAAGTTAGCGCTTAAGTTATTTTCGCGAGAATTTCGCCGTGGTGAGTTAACCGTTATAAGCGCGGCTATCGCACTTGCTGTTTTAACCGTACTTACACTGTCGATGGTTACTGAGCGAATAGGGCAAAGTATTGCACAAAAAAGCAGTGCTTTTATTGCTGCAGATCGCGTTCTAGCCAGTGATCATGTGCTCGACACTGCTTTTATTACTAAAGCACAGAGCCAAAATTTAAAAACGGCGCAAATGGTGTACTTCGACACTATGTTGTTTGCCGATGATGAAATGCAGTTTAGCTCAGTAAAAGCGGCATCTAATGCGTACCCGTTAAAAGGGCAGTTAAAAGTTAAAGATACCTTAACAGGTGAAACTAAGGTTGCTAATAGCGGTCCAGCGCCTGGTAATGTGTGGCTAAGTGAGTCAGTATTTTACAGTTTAAACATTGATATAGGTGCGCAAGTAGAACTTGGCGCTGCATTATTTAATGTTTCAAAAGTTATTGTAGAAGAGCCCGATGCGCCATTTAATGTATTTTCAAGCAGCCGTCGTGTGCTTATTAATATTGACGATGTGGCAAAAACCGAAGTTGTGCAACCGGGTAGTCGTGTTTATTACCGCCAACTTTATGCCGGTAGTGAGGCTGACATAAATAGCTTTTACGAGTGGCTCAAACCACAAATGAAAGAAAACCAACAATGGTACGGCGTTAAAGACCGTCAATCACCTATTTCAAATAGTTTAAACCGCGCAGAGAGCTTTTTATTGCTCGCTGGCTTATTGGGTATTATTTTAGCCGCAGTGGCTATAGCCGTTTCAGCAAAACGTTATTGTGAACGCCAATACGATCCAGTAGCGATGATGAAAACGCTAGGCGGTAGCCGTTCAATGATCCGCAAAATATACATGCTCCATTTATTGCTTGTATGTGCAATGGCGGTAAGTATTGGGCTTTTAATTGGTTATGGCTTGCAAGAAATAGCAACAAGTTACTTATCAAAAAGTATGGGCACAGAGCTACCTTTAGGTGGCTTTAAACCTTGGCTGGTGGCTATAAGCACTGGCGTAATTTGTGCTGTTATGTTTTCTATTAAACCGTTATTTGATTTATTTGATATTCCACCGCTTAGAGTGCTGCGCCGTAACTTAGGTGACAAGTTGGCAGTAAGTCGTGTGCATTTAGGCATGAGTGCGCTAACTGTGTTTTTATTAATGTGGTTATTTAGTAACAACATAAAAATAACGCTTATTTTGTTTGCCTCAACGCTTGCGCTAATTGGTGTGTTGTTTTTGATATCTAAATTAATATTTGGTGGCGGTCGAAAATTAGGGCTTAAGCCAGGTAACAGTTGGTCGCTTGCAATTGCATCTATTCAAAAGCGTGCAAATGTGAACGCGGTACAGTTAATTAGTTTTTCGTTAGCGATTAAATTACTGCTGTTTTTAGTGGTACTTAAAAACGACATGATATCTGATTGGCAGTCGCAACTACCAAACGATGCGCCTAATGCATTTTTAGTTAATATTACGCAAAATGAGCTTGAGCCAATTAATGAGTATTTAGCACAAAAAGATATTCAGGTATCAGAGTTTTATCCCACTATTCGTGGACGCGTAAATGCGGTAAACGGCGAGTTGGTAGCACGTTCTGTATCGCTGCAAGACAACGAGAAAAAAGACGAAGAAGCACGTGCAGGTATTGGCCGCGAGCTAAACCTTACATGGCTTAAAGATGTGCCTGACCAAAATGAAGTAACACAAGGCACGTGGTTTGGTGAAAATGCGATGGCTGAAGCCTCAGTAGAGGAGTCGATGCTTGAGCGTTTAGATGTTGAGATAGGCGACACGCTTACATTTTTAATTGGTTCGCAGTCGTTCGACGCTAAAATCACCAGTGTTCGTAAAGTTAATTGGGCCACGCTTAAACCTAACTTTTTTATTATTTTAAGCCCCGATGTACTTGCAGATTTTCCGGCAACGTATATTTCGTCGGTACGCATAAACCCAGAGCAAAAGCGTGACTTTAGCCAGTTACTGCGCACTTACCCAACTATTACAGCCATTGACATTGATAATTTTGTTAAGCAAATACAAACAACTATTTCGCAAGTCTCTCTCGCCATTGGCTTTGTACTGGCTATTGTTGTGCTGTGTGGGGCGCTTGTACTTATATCGCAAGTGCAAGCTAGTTTGGGTGAACGTATGCAAGAAATTGTAATACTGCGAACGCTTGGCGCTAAAAGCCGATTAATTAAAAACGCGACCCTGTATGAGTTTTTATTACTCGGTGGTTTAGCCGGTTTAGTCGCTGCATTTTTTAGTGATATAGCGCTTTTAATTGTGCAGCAACAAATGTTTGATTTAGCCGGTAAGCTACACCCACATATATGGATTATTGGGCCGGTAGCGGGCGGCGTATTTGTAGCAGGTTTAGGCTATTTAATGATTGCCCGAACACTTAAACAAAACACTCAAGGATTAGTGCGTGCCCTAGGGTAAGCTTAAACTAACATGCTCCTTCTAATGCCCACCTAACACGTGGGCATTTTTGTTTTCTTTGTACTGGTAATTTATACAGTGCTCTGGCATTATTAGCGTAATTTAAAAATAACAATAATGAGAATGCAAGTTTGGCCATTATTTTAGGGATCGATCCTGGTTCACGTTTGACCGGATATGGCGTTGTTGCCCACCAAGGTTCTAAATTTACATACTTAGGCAGTGGCTGTATTAAGTTAGCCGATCATCCTTTTCCGGTTAGACTTAAAATGATCTACCAAGGCATTACACAGCTTATTGAGCAGTTTTCACCAGAAACCTTTGCCATTGAAAAAGTATTTATGGCGCACAACCCCGATTCTGCTTTAAAACTAGGCCAAGCTAGAGGCGCTGCTATTGTGGGCGCTGCAATGGCCGACTTACCCGTATTTGAATATTCAGCAAGGCAAATTAAGCAAGCGGTAGTAGGCAACGGTGGCGCTGATAAAACACAAGTGCAGCACATGGTAAAAAATATTTTAAAACTACCCGGTACGCCACAGGCCGATGCAGCTGATGCACTGGCTATTGCGATTTGCCATGCTCACTCAGAACAAAATTTAATTAAACTAGCGGGTAGCGCAAGCAAAACCGTTAGAGGACGTTTAAGGAAATAACTATGATAGGCCGTTTAAATGGTATTTTAGTCGAAAAACAGCCACCAGAAATCTTACTCGAAGTAAGTGGAGTAGGTTACGAAGTACAAATGCCAATGACCTGTTTTTACGATTTACCAAAAATTGGTGAAAACGCGATTGTTTATACGCACTTTGTAGTGCGCGAAGATGCTCAGTTATTATTTGGTTTTAATAATAAAGTTGAGCGTGCCTTATTTAGAGAGCTATTAAAAGCAAATGGCGTAGGGCCAAAACTTGGTTTAGCTATTTTATCGGGTATGTCAGCTAAGCAATTTGTGAGTTGTGTGAATAACGAAGACTCAACATCGCTTGTTAAATTACCGGGTGTAGGTAAAAAAACAGCCGAGCGCTTAGTACTCGAAATGAAAGACAGATTAAAAGATTGGGGCAATGATTTATTTACGCCATTTAGCGATAGCGCAGTAATAGAGCCAATGAGCGATGCGACAATTGCTAATAATGCAGCAGACGATGCCGTATCAGCACTGCTTGCGTTAGGTTATAAATTGCCACAAGCTCAAAAAGCAGTAAAATCGATAAGCAAACCCGATATGTCTACTGAGGTTCTTATTAGAGAATCTTTAAAATCAATGTTGTGAGTAACCCATGATTGAAGCGGATCGCTTAATTGATGCGACTGAAAAAACAAATGAAGACTCTATAGATCGTGCAATAAGACCAAAACTTTTAGCCGATTACAGAGGCCAGCCTCATGTTAAGCAGCAAATGGAAATTTTCATTGAAGCTGCTCGAACCCGTGGTGAAGCGCTCGATCATTTATTAATATTTGGCCCTCCAGGGCTTGGTAAAACCACGCTTGCAAACATTGTGGCCAACGAATTACACGTAAGCATTAAAACAACATCAGGCCCAGTACTTGAAAAAGCGGGCGATTTAGCCGCACTACTTACTAATTTAGAAGAAGGCGATGTACTGTTTATTGATGAAATACACAGACTAAGCCCGCAAGTTGAAGAAATACTCTACCCAGCGATGGAAGACTATCAGCTTGATATAATGATTGGTGAAGGCCCAGCTGCACGTTCTATTAAATTAGATTTACCAGCATTTACACTCATAGGTGCAACCACGCGAGCAGGCTCACTTACATCGCCACTACGTGACCGTTTTGGTATTGTGCAGCGATTAGAGTTTTATTCTGTAGAAGATTTATCACATATAGTAGGGCGCTCTGCACATTATCTTGATTTAGAAATGTGCGACGATGGCGCAACCGAAATTGCACAGCGCTCGCGCGGCACACCGCGTATTGCAAACCGTTTATTACGCCGTGTACGCGATTACACACAAGTAAAGTCTGACGGCACAGTAAATGCCGAAGTAGCTAAGCAAGCGCTTGACATGATTGACGTAGATAAAAGTGGTTTTGATTATATGGACCGCAAATACTTACTCGCCATAATTGAAAAATTTATGGGCGGCCCCGTAGGGCTCGACAATGTAGCGGCTGCTATTGGCGAAGAGCGTGAAACAATAGAAGACGTAATAGAGCCATTTTTAATTCAGCAAGGGTTTATTCAGCGCACACCACGTGGGCGAATAGTGTCAGACAGCGCATATCACCATTTTGGTTTACTTCCTAAAAAAGACTAAACTTATATATATTCATTACTTGCTGTGTCTTAGTGCGCAGCAGGTAACTGCATTTGTATCCCTTACCCGCAAACTATTATACTAATTTGCTTAAATTGTTTTAAACAAAAAGCTTTTAACAACACTACAGAGTTATTTAATTCGTTAAATTGTTTAAGTGTTTATGAAGGTTGATATTATCCCTAAAACCTAAACGCACTGTTGCAAATGTTACTTAAAAAGACTGATATGCTCTATAGTTAACTGTTAATTCACAGGGCGTTAAGACTAGCGAAGCTATCCTGCGTACCATTCAAACTAGTAAGCGAATTACTTATCGTAGATTGAGTAAAGCGATTACTAGTTTATAAATATAGTGTGTAGCGCACCAAATTGCAGACAAAAAAAAGCCCGCAAAAAATGCGGGCAAACAACAAGTTGAAGGAAGTAATCTAGGGAACTATGTTTTACTTAATTTGGTTTTATCCATAAAGAGTAAAACAATGTAATACGATAAAATATCCTATTACTAAGAACTTGGCTTAATGAAACTATCTCATTCGGTGCGCTAGTTCGGTATGGGAGAATAATACGTAAGAACCTTTATTTGTTCAAACTAGAAAATTTGTATTTTCGGATTAGAAAAACTAATTCGGTGAATTTTATTGTTGTTTGAATCTTGCGCGTTAATTAATCGTTAAATTTATAAGTTAATGAAATTTATGGCTTAAGTTATTTCTTTTGATGTGGCTCGGTATTAGTTTTACTGTTACGTGAAGGTAAGGCTTATAGGTTTTGAGTGTTTATGCTCTTATTTTGAATAAACGGCGCATTTTATGACGTTTTACTTATATATTTACGCATATTTATAGTTAGCGAGTTTATTTAAAAGATTAAATAAAATACTGAGGCAAAGGGAAATGCCAACTAAAGCTGTTTTTTAACGTTTTTTGTTGCCTATTCATAGCAATACCGTTGTCAGCTTGAAATGGACTAGATACACTAGATGCAACTTTTGACCGTATAAACGGTCATATTTACACAAATTAACCAATTTGCCGTATTTTGAAATTACTTAGGAGTTTAACGTGGGATCAGGGCTTAATTTTTTAGACCTAATTTTAGAAGCAAGCTTGCTTGTTCAGTTAGTGATGTTAGGGCTAGTTGCCATGTCTGTAATGTCGTGGACAATTATATTTCAGCGTAAAAAAGCAATATCAGATGCACTATCAAATGCTAAGAAATTTGAGCAAAAATTTTGGTCTGGTATTGATCTAAGTAAATTGTATAACGAAATATCGTCACGCAGCGGTCAGTCTCAAGGTATTGAAGCCTTATTTACTTCAGGCTTTAAAGAGTTTGCTCGTCATAAAAAGAATACATTTCAAAGTGCGAGTATTGTTATGGAAGGGACGCATCGTTCTATGCGTGTTGCGCTTTCTCGTGAAATTGAAAAAATTGAATCTAGCTTATCGTTTTTAGCAACGGTAGGTTCTATTAGTCCGTACATCGGTTTGTTTGGTACAGTTTGGGGTATTATGAATGCCTTTATTGCACTAGGTGAAGTTAAGCAAGCTACATTACAAATGGTAGCACCCGGTATAGCAGAGGCACTTATTGCGACTGCTATGGGTTTATTCGCGGCAATTCCGGCCGTTATTGCTTATAACCGCTTTTCAAACAGTGTTGAAAAGCTTGAGTCTCACTATATTAACTTTATGGAAGAGTTTGCTAATATTTTACACCGTCAAGCAGCTACACAAATAGAGGCACAAGCGAATGTATCAGCGTAAAAAGCGCCGTCCGGTCGCAGAAATTAATGTAGTACCTTACATTGATGTAATGTTGGTATTACTTATTATATTTATGGCAACAGCACCGCTTATTACACACGGTGTAAAAGTTGATTTACCTAAAATGGAAGAGTCTGATTTAGTTGATACTAAAGATACTCCGCCCATTATTGCTTCAATTGATGCAGAGGGTAAATATTATGTAAGCGTAGGTACTGATCCTGAAGAGCCTATGGAAGCACTTGATGTTGCTGCGGTTATAAAATTACAGTTAATGAAAAACCCTGACGTGCCAGTTATGATTAAAGGCTCGGGTAAGGTGTCGTATCAAGAAGTATTATTACTAATGGATTTTTTGAAAAATGCAGGCGTACCATCAGTAGGATTAATGACTGAATCCTTTGAGGGGAAGTAGCTGTATGAATAGTTCAGTAGTAAAATCGATAGTACTTCATTTAGGAATTGGTGGTTTTTTGTATGCGTCTGCAAACATTCATCCGCCAGCACCTAAAGTAATGGAAGTAACGCTTAATTCGGCTATACCTACGCCAGATAAAGCAGTATCAGCCGTTACAGTTGATCAAAAACAAGTTGAGCAAAAAATTGCTGAACTTCAAAAGAAAGAAAAAGATAAAAAAAGTGCTGAAGACAAACGTATCCGCGATTTAGAACGCAGAGCGGCCAATGCACGTAAGCAACGCGAATCTGAATCTAGGCATATTAAAAAGCTAGAGCAAGAACGTAAAGCTAAAGAAAAAGAAACAGCCGAGGCGCAAGCACAAGCTAAAAAAGCACGTGCCATTGAGCAAAAAGAGCGCGCTAAAGCTAAGCAAGCTGAAAAGCAAAAGCAAGAAGCTGAAAGTGCAGCAAAAGCTGCTGCTGATAAGCGTAAAACCGAAGAAGACGCACTTAAAAAAGCAGAAGCTGAACGTAAAAAACGTGAAGAAGAAGCAAAAGAGCGTGCAGCCGAGGCCGAACGTAAACGCCAGCAAGCAATGCAAGAGCAAATGTTACAAGAGCAACTTGCCAAAGAGCAGGCTGCCCGTAGTAAAATACGTCAACAACAAGTGGTAAGCGAAGTTGATAAGTACCGTGCATTAATTATGGCGCGTATTCAGCAAAACTTATTGATTGATGAAAAAATGAAAAACCAACAGTGCCGAGTAAATATTCGTTTAGGTTTTAATGGTTTAGTAACGCAAGTTAAATCATTAGGTGGCGATAAGTTGGTATGTGAAGCTGCATTAAGAGCAGTGCGCATGGCCGACACATTACCGGTATCTAAAGATAAAGACGTATTCGAACAACTTAAGAATATTAATTTAACAATCAAGCCAGAATTTTAAAGGAATGATATGTTCAACAAAATAAAAATAGCCTGTTTAGTTTTACTGTTTGGGTTTGTGGGTGTTGCTAATGCAGCACTTGAAATTGTAATAACTGAGGGTGTAGACGGTGCAAGGCCCATTGCTATAGTACCTTTTAAGTACCAAGGTGTTGGCCCAATCCCTGAAAAATTAAGCAGTGTTATTGCTGCCGATTTAATGCGCAGTGGTAAATTTAAGCCTGTAGATGTAGCGCAAATGCCACAACAGCCAACCAAAGATAGCGAAATTGATTACGCATCTTGGGTTAATAAAGGTGTGGAAGCGATATTAGTGGGCGAAGTTGAGCAGCAAACTGATGGGCGTTACTTAGTGCGTTATGAGTTAGTTGACGTGATCCGCGGCCAAATTACCGGTGGCAACACACAAATGATGAGTAATGGTAAGCTAGTTAAAAGCCAAGATCATATTTTGGAAGCGCGTGAAAGTGTTATTGGTGAAAGTGGTTTTCGCCGTTACTCTCATCGAATCAGTGACGTTATCTATGAAAGATTGACTGGTGAAAAAGGCGCATTTTTAACTAAAATTGCCTATGTAATAGTACGTGATAATGATGATAAGCCTTATCAGTTAGTTGTTGCAGATTATGACGGATTTAATGAGCAAGTATTACTTCGCTCAAAAGAGCCTTTAATGTCGCCAGCGTGGTCACCAGATGGTACTAAGTTAGCGTATGTAACGTTTGAAAATCGTCAAAGCCAAATTTACATTCAAGATATATACACAGGTAAGCGCGAAATAATAGCAAGCTACCGTGGTATCAATGGTGCACCGCAGTTTTCGCCAGATGGTAAAAAGCTATTATTAGTGCTTTCTAAGGACAAGACGGGTGCAACAGAAATTTACTTGCTTGACCTAGCTACACGCAAAGAAACACGCTTAACAAATCACCGTAGCATAGATACTGAACCATCTTGGCACCCTAATGGTCAAGATATTGTGTTTACATCTGAAAGGGGTGGTAATGCTCAGATTTATAAGTTAAATTTAAAAACAGGTAGGTCTAAACGACTTACCTTTGATGGCGATATGAACCTTGCGGGTTCTATCTCACCAGATGGAAAAGAATTAGTGATGGTTAACCGTACCAACGGGCAGTACCATCTTGCTAAGAAAGAGCTGGCTACAGGCGCGTTCCAAGTATTAACGAGAACACGCCTAGATGAATCACCGAGCATAGCGCCAAATGGTTCGATGATTATATATAGCACGCTTCATAATAATAAACAGGTACTTGCGCTAGTATCGATGGACGGCCGCTTTAAGGCACGGTTACCTGTGCTAGACGGACAAGTAAAGGCACCAGCTTGGTCGCCATACTTACAGTAATATTACTGGTTTACTCAAAATAGGAATCTACTCAATGAAACTTAACAAAATACTTAAAGGCCTGCTAATTGCTGTGCCAGTAATGACATTAGCAGCTTGTAGCTCATCTTCAGATATTGATGAAGGTGCTGCAAACCAATCAAATCAAGGCGTTGTTGAGCAATCAACTAACACTGATACGGTTGAAGTTGCTACAATTTCTCCTGAGCAACAAGCAGAAGAACAACTTCGTCAAAAGTACGAAGCACTTCGTCAAGAGCAAGTAATATACTTTGATTTTGATACTGCGACAGTTGAAAGCAAGTACGCAGACTTACTTCGTGCACATGCTGAGTTTTTAGTTCAAAACTCATCAGTTAAAGTACTAATTGAAGGCCATGCAGATGAGCGCGGTACGCCAGAGTACAATATTGCATTAGGTGAGCACCGTGGCCAAGCAGTTGAAAAATACTTATTAAGCTTAGGTGTTTCAGCTAGCCAAATGTCAGTGGTAAGCTACGGTGAAGAGAAGCCAATGGTTAAGTCTCGCACTGAATCAGCTTTCGCTAAAAACCGCCGTGCGGTACTAGTTTACTAAGATAAGAGATATTATGAAGCCGAAAATTATTTTGGCAGCCATGATATTGAGCGGGAGCACCCAGTTAATGGCTGCTCCCGCTCCTGTTTCAGAAGCTGCGAGTTCACAATCAAGTATTGAGAAGCGATTAGCGTCGCTTGAGAATATGATGCAACAGCGTAACTTTTTGCAAGTTGAGTTACAGCAACAGCTTAACTTGTTACAAGACGAAGTAAGCCAAATTCGAGGTGTAACCGAAGAGCAAAGCTACAAGCTTGAAAAAGTACTGCAGCGTCAGCGTGAGTTGTATCAAGAAATTGAAAACCGCGTGAGCCAGGCTTATACACAGCCAGCAGCAGCTCCCGCAACTGATTACACACAACAAAGCAATGCACAGACCTATAGCAGTGACTTATCTGAAAACGAAGCCTATGAGCGCGCTGTTGCGTTAATAATGAAAGATAAACGCTATGACCAAGCGATTCCTGAATTTCAAACGTTTTTAACTACCTACCCAAACTCTGTCTATGCGTCTAATGCGCATTATTGGTTAGGGCAGTTGCTTACTATTAAAAATGATGGTGTAAAAGCAGTAGAGCACTTTAAAGTCGTTGTGAACGAATTTCCAAATTCTAATAAACGCCCAGATGCGATGCTAAAGTTAGGCACACTTTTACAAGATCAAGGTTCAGCGGCGCAAGCGCAAAAAATATTGAGCGATCTTATCAATCAATACCCAAGTACAACCGCTGCAAAACTAGCAACTGATCGTTTAGGAAACTAAAGTTCACTAGCGATTAAATTTCTAGTTAGGGCGAGCAAACTACATGGAAACTCTCGAAGAATCTTGGATTTGCATGTAGTTTGAGCACAAACGGTTTAATTTTGTGCATCTAGACATAAAAACTTAAAAAAAGAGACAATTTCGGTTGCACTCATTTTATAAATAAGTATTATAAGCGCCCGCAGCAAACGAATGGTTACCCCACTCGAAATGCGACAAAAAGAGCGGGTTATTAGCTCAGTTGGTAGAGCAGTTGACTTTTAATCAATTGGTCGATGGTTCAAATCCATCATAACCCACCATTCTATGAAAAGTTATATAAGAGCGGGTCATTAGCTCAGTTGGTAGAGCAGTTGACTTTTAATCAATTGGTCGATGGTTCAAATCCATCATGACCCACCATTCTTTATTCCTTGTGAATAGTGTGTGGCATCAATCGGCGGATATACGTAAGCTTCATTCATAATTGAATAAGCGCATAGAGCGGGTTATTAGCTCAGTTGGTAGAGCAGTTGACTTTTAATCAATTGGTCGATGGTTCAAATCCATCATAACCCACCATTCT
>NZ_JADYXN010000013.1:0-66612 GCF_015864285.1 Pseudoalteromonas sp. NZS100_1 | reverse complement strand
TAGAGCGGGTTATTAGCTCAGTTGGTAGAGCAGTTGACTTTTAATCAATTGGTCGATGGTTCAAATCCATCATGACCCACCACTCTCTAATACTTTCCTTTATATTCTTTTTTAAATTCCCATTCTATTTTTTATAAACAGCTTAACTAGTTTGCTGTTATTTATGTTTATATTCTCGTATAATTCGCCCTAATTAATGCACTGTAGATAAGTGGTCGAGAACATGAGTCTAGCTCAAACTATTATGCCTGAAGGTTATATTTTCCCCCCTAAGCCAGCACCGTTAACAAATGACGAGCAAGGCGAATATAAAGCGCGTATAAAACAATTACTAAAAGATAAAAATGCAGTACTTGTTGCACATTATTATACCGATCCTGAAATTCAAGCACTTGCAGAAGAAACCGGCGGCTGCGTTGCCGATTCGCTAGAAATGGCACGTTTTGGTGCACGTCATGATGCAGATATGATCATCGTCGCGGGCGTGAAATTTATGGGCGAAACAGCCAAAATTTTAACGCCAAATAAAACGGTTGTTATGCCAACGCTTGAAGCGACGTGTTCGCTAGATATTGGTTGCCCGATAGACGAGTTCTCAGCGTTTTGTGATGAGCACCCTGACCGTAAAGTGGTTGTGTATGCAAACACCTCTACCGCAGTTAAGGCGCGTGCAGATTGGATTGTAACCTCATCATGTGCACTTGAAATAGTAGAGCACCTTGATGAGCAAGGCGAAAAAATCATTTGGGGCCCAGATAAGCACCTTGGTAGTTATATTCAAAAAAATACCGGTGCTGATATGCTTATGTGGAATGGTGCATGTATCGTACATGACGAATTTAAAACTAAAGCCTTAAAAGATATGAAGGCGCTACACCCAGATGCAGGCGTATTAGTTCATCCTGAGTCACCAGCAGAAATTGTTGCACTTGCCGATTCGGTTGGATCTACGAGCCAATTAATTAAAGCTGCGCAAACAATGGACAATAAAAAGTTTATTGTAGCAACAGATCGCGGCATCTTTTATAAAATGCAGCAACTATGTCCAGATAAAGAGTTTTTTGCGGCTCCAACGGCAGGTGAGGGCGCTTCATGTAAAAGTTGCGCACATTGCCCTTGGATGGCAATGAATGGCTTAAAAGCGATTGAGGAAGCCCTCATAAGCCCTAAAGGTAAAGAAGTATTCGTTGATATGGATTTACGCGAAGGCGCACTTAAATCCTTAAATCGCATGCTTGAATTTACTGCGAGCATGGCTAAGTAATTTTAAAAGTATAAATTAAAACGGTTAGGTCTAAGATTTAGCCGTTTTTTGTGCCTATATATAAGCTATTGCTTGATAAGTAAGCATTTAAAGGCTCATATTTAAAAATGCCTTGCACCTTAAGGGTCTATTTCATACTATAGCGCGCTGTTGCATTACACAATTGCAGCACTGTGGAGGGATGGCTGAGTGGCTGAAGGCGCACGCCTGGAAAGTGTGTTTAGGTTTATCCCTAACGAGGGTTCGAATCCCTCTCCCTCCACCATTATTCTTAGAACCCAGTTACTAATATCGAAAGGTATTAGTAACTGGGTTTTTTAATGCCTCCGTAATGACTAACTATTAACTAAATAGAGTGTTGATAACATGCTTACAAGCTCATGTTTTTCAATTGGCTTAGAAACGTAACCATCAAATAACTGTCTGTATATTTCTTTTTGCTCTGTAAAAACATTAGCGGTTAACGCGATAACAATTTGTTCGTTATTAAGCGCCTTAATTTTTTTACATGCCTGAAGACCATCCATTTTCGGCATTTGAATGTCCATAAAGATAATGTCTGGCTTGTGTGACTCGTATAATGAGATTGCTTCTAACCCATTGTTGGCAATAATAATGGTGGCTTTTGTAGGCTCAAGCATCGCAGATGCAACAAGCTGATTTATTTTATTATCTTCAGCTAATAAAATAGTTTTTCCAGATAGGTCAGGAAGCTCAACATTTTTTGTTATTAATGTGCTTTCATCAATCTGTGCTTGTTTTAATGGTAAGTACACATAAAACTGACTACCTGAATCTAATTGGCTTGTTACTTTAATTTCGCCATTCATTAAACCTATTAATGATTTAGTAATAGGTAAGCCAAGACCTGTACCGCCATATTCACGCGTAGTTGATTGCTCTGCTTGTTCAAAGCGCTCAAACAATCGCTCTATAGCCTGCTCAGAAATTCCAATTCCGGTGTCTGATATACAACAACATATTTTATTTTCGTCGGTTAGCCTAAACGTTACTGTAACGCCACCCTGCGACGTAAACTTAATCGCATTAGATATTAGGTTTAAAAATATCTGTCTGAGTCTAACGGGGTCGCCCACCCAATACTTATGCTCAATATTAATTATAAATTTAAGGTATATATTTTTATCACTGGCTTGCAGGCCAAGATCAGACTCTAAGTGGTGAATAAGTTCAAAAAGGTCGAATGATTTATATTCTAATGAAAGCTTCCCAGCTTCAATTTTAGAAAAGTCGAGGATATCATTAATAATAGTGGTGAGTGAGCGGGTCGAATAAAGTGATTTTTTTAAATACTCTTTTGATTTTTCATTCAATGGCTGCTCTTGCAGTAACTGTAATGTACCTAGTATGCCATTCATAGGTGTGCGTATTTCGTGACTCATATTTGCTAAAAATTCAGATTTAGCTTGTGATGCCTGTTCAGCTAATTCTTTAGCATGTCCGAGAGCTTGTTCGTGATTAATTTGTTCGGTCAAATCGTATGCTACACCCAAATAGCCAACAATTTCATTTTCGTTATTTAATAAAGAGGTAACACTTATATTAACTTGTATGTGCTCGCCTGTAGAAGAAATGTATGTCCACTGATTGATATCAGGCTCTGTAGAAGTTGCTTTTAAGATAAACACTTCAAAACCAGGGGAAACAGGTTCATTTAACTCTGCACTAAGCTGTTTGGCTTTTTTTATAATTTCTTCTTTTAAATGAAAAATACCCGGATTTTCAATTCCAATAACGTCTTTTGCTCTATAGCCTAATAACTTTTCAGAGGCGGGATTAAATAAAGTAATTAAGCCATTTATGTCGGTCGCAATAATAGAGTAACTGGCACTGTTTAAAATACTTTGTTGAAGCATACTTATATCAGCAATTTCTTTAGTGCGTAATTTTACTTCTTTTTCTAATTTTAAATTTGTTTGCTGCAGCATATGCTTATTTTGTTTAGCTTTGATAATTCTTTGCTGTGTTCTTTGTGCTCTACGGTAAAAAAACAGCTGAATTATTAAAGTTATAAACATACAAATAAGGGTATAAAAAACACCATTGACAATAGCTTGATATTTACTCGGCAAGTGTAGTGATTCAATAAATGTGTCTGAAGCACTAAGTGTGATTTCCCATGTTCTTCCCATCACTTTAATTACTTTATTTAACTGATAATCAGCCGAGTTGCTTTTAATGCCGTAGCTAAAAAAGTCAGTTTTAACGTCGTTACCTATGTCGCTAATGACTAGCTTATTTTCATCAGCTTGGGAAAGAGAGTCTAAAATATTGTTTATTAATAAAGGGGAGTAAGTCCATCCAATTAATTGCTCTAAACGCTGGGTTTTATCAGTTGGAATAATAATATTTTTATAAACTGGTAGTAAAATTAAAAAGCCTTGTTTCGATTTGTTATCCGCTTGGATTAACGTAATAGGCGCCGATAATTGAACTTGGTTATTAATTGCAGAATTTAATGCTGCTTTTTTACGTGTACTTTCCGATGCAATATCGAGTCCTAGAGCCCGTGAATTACTTTGCTCAGGAAATATGTACTGAATAATAAAGTGCTCATCACTTTCGTTAGCTAGTTTATTTAGTTCGAATATTTGGTTAGGCCGATCGGATTTTGCAGTTTTTAAGAATTGAGCTAAGTTTTCGGCATTCACTTTTCTTATAAAGCCAATACCATTTGCTCCAGGGAATTCTTGGGCGTAGTTGCGACTGTTAGAGTAATTAGAAATTGTTTGGTAGCTTAAATTATTAACGCCAATGCCGTGTATAAATCCTTTTAAACCGTATAGCCCATATTTATATAAGTCGAATCTGCTAGTAACGCCTGTTGAGAGTGAAGAAAGGCGGTTGTTGAGGGCTTCATTTATTTTGTTATTAACAGCATCTTGATGTGCAGCGTGGGCAAAGTAAGTTAATACAATACCACTGATGAAAAAAATAGCATGAGTAAGCACCGAGATTAATAACCTTTTACTAACCGGTCGTCCTGAAAACATTAACTCATCCTTTATTATTAATATACTGACAGTATATCTGTTTTATCATCGAAATAAATATAGCACTTATTATTCAGGATACAACTTTGTTATTAATTAGAATATATATATTTTATAAAGGTTTAGAGTGGATGTAATATAAAAAGTTGATTTTACTCACCAAGATAAGACGAACATGTATATAAATATAATAATTTTTATGTTTTTTGCTACTTTATAGCGAACAACAAAAGTATTAGCTAAAGGTGCTGATTTTTATATTTATCGATTTTTTAGTGAATATTAGGTACTCAAAAAACAACGGATAGCTTTTAGTTTTTGCTTATAACTTTACTTTGTTAAGTTTAAATAAAGTAAAATTTAACCAATATTATGACGCTTTTAAAGGGAACTATCGGTATAGGTTCGAGCGAGCAAGAGACGATGCTCACCTTACTTTTATAATTCATCCGAAACAAAACAAACACTTAATATTTTATAATATGAAAATTAAAACATTAAAAACTTATATTGTTCTATATTTTAGTAGCGTGAAAGAAAACGTGATTACTTAAAATGTAATTACCTTATGACATGTTTACCGTGTAGGTCGAAAAAATACATGCTGCTATGCACTGCACAGTTAAAACTTAAACAAAACAAGGTAACGGAGATAACTATGGCTCACCGAGTATCTAAATTACTTGCGGCAACAGGCGCAGTATTAACATGTATTTCTATTCCTTCGTATGCCGCTGTTAATGGGCTGACAGAACAAGATGAATTTAATATAAAACTTAGATCAATTTATTTTGACCGTGACTACGATAACGACGCAAGTGACGATTCAACTTTTGCTCAAGGTATAGAGCTCAATTACACATCTGGTTATATAAACGATTTAGTGAGTGTGGGTGTATCGACTTACACCGTGATGGATATTAATTCTACGGGTTCAGCCGCAGGTAATATTTTGCCAGCAGGTAATGAGAGCGGTGGAGTTGACGATAGCTTTTCTAAATTTGGACAATATTTTTTAGATTTTAAATTGGGCAACAATGGTCACGTTAAAGTAGGTGGGCAAAAAACCAAAAGTATGTTGCTTAAAAGCTCTGGGAGTCGGGCTATTCCTAATACTTTTAGAGGCGTTTTTGGCGATTACAAAATTGGTAACACTAAATTATACGGTTACGTTTACGATAAATGGAGCCGTCGACACGATGATAGATGGGAAGACTTTTCTACCGATCAATCGGCAACTGGTGCTATTAGCGTAATTTGGGGCGTAGGTGCTACGCATAAAAAAGACAATCTAATATTAGAGGCTGAATATTTAAATTCACACAATTATTTAAGTAAAATCGGGTTAAAAATCAGTTACGACATTAAGCTTGAGCAAAGTAAGTTAACCCTTTCAACTGGCATATTTACCTCACAAGATGATGGCGATTTATTTGTAACAGGCGCAGAGGGTGGTGATTTAGATGATGAAGATGCACCTGGTGCATTAACAGGTTTAACCAAAAGTGAAAACGATGGGTTTGCCTATTACCTAGATGCTGATTGGAAAAAAGATATTTGGAGTGTAGGTGCGGCATTTACTAAAGTAAGTGATGCTTGGATTGAAGATAATTTCAGTGGCGACCATGGTACAAACCCATTTCCAACTCGCTCATTAATTGGTGCCGATTTAACAAATCAAAATGAAACATCATGGCAAGCTCGTTTAGGAATTGATTTGAAAGCAGTATCGCCTGGCTTAACAACTAAATTTTACTACACAGACGGCAGCGATGCTGAAAACTCTGCGTTGGGTAAGTTAGGCGGTACAGCCGACGAAAAATATTGGGCTGTAGATACTCGCTATAAAGTTGAGAAAATAAAAGGCTTAAGCTTACGTTGGTTATTTGTAGATTATACAACCGAAAAATCAGGCAGTGTTGATGGTGTTAAAGGCGATAGAGCTGACCATCGAGTTTATGTAGATTACACTATTAAATTTTAACATGACTTTTAATAAGCCAATGCAAATTTTATGCATTGGTTTTGTTTCCTTTTTTAATTACCTTTATGATAAAACTAACAAATCAATAATAAAAATTAAGCTAATATATGTTTTCTCTTCAACAGTGGCAATCACAGGGTCAATTTACTCAAATTAGTGGCCATCAAATTTTTACTAAAACAGCTGGCGATATAACTAAGCCTGCGTTGCTTTTAATACATGGCTTTTCAAGTGCTAGTTGGGACTGGGAAGGTATGTGGCAAACCCTTAGTGAACATTATTTTGTAATTACACTCGATATGCTAGGTTTTGGTTTGTCAGATAAACCTAAAAATGCAGGCTATAAAATTACTGAACAAGCCGACTTATATACTCAATTTTTAAAAACGTTAAATATTAATGATATACATATTTTAGCTCATGACTATGGCGATACTGTGGCTCAAGAGTTATTAGCAAGGCAAGTCGTTAGCCAAAGTGACTTTAAAATAAACAGTGTCTGCTTTTTAAATGGTGGGTTATTTCCTGAGGTGCATAAACCCTTATTTATACAAAAGCTTTTACTTTCAAAGCTAGGTTGGATAGTGCCAAAATTAATGAATAAACAAAAATTTGCCAATAATCTAGTTACTATTTTTGGTAAAAGTACACCGCCCTCAAAACAAGTGGTAGACACACTTTGGGAGCTGCTAATTTATAAAGATGGTTTAGCCGTTATGCCCAAACTCATTAGTTATATAAAGCAGAGGCAGCAAAACCGAGAACGCTGGGTTGGTGCCATCATAAATAGCAATATACCACTTACGTTTATAGCAGGCGCAGAAGACCCAATCTCTGGTAAGCATATGATTGAGCATTATAAAAAGCTTATTCCCAATGCGCGCGTACAAGAGTTTGTAGAGCTTGGGCATTATCCGCAAGTAGAAAATCCAGATGCAATTACGCAGGCTTATTTGAATTTTAGATATTGCCAATAAAAACGCGACTACTAAATTAAGTGCCGCGTTTATAAATTTTAGAACTCTGAGTATTTAGGCTTTGAACCTTAATATTTTTGCTTTGGCGCTTTTAATTGTTTTTCAAATTCATCTGAAAACAATATCGTGCCATCATCTTCCTCTGTAGGGAAGGCAGCAATAAGTAAGTCATCTTCCTCAAGACCCGGTGTCCAGCGACTAAACCAGTCAGCAAGTGGGATTGCTTTAGCGCTGCAGCCAGCCCATTCGCCAGTTGCCCATGCTTCTGCAAATTCGCGAGTTGGCCAAACTGGCACACAGTCGTCATCTTCGTTGGCAAGCATAACGCAGCCATCATCATCGTTTAAAATCCATACTTGCTTGAACTGTTGTACGGTTTCGAACATATAGGCTAGGCGTTTTTTTGCTCCAAGTCCTAAAATTACTGCGTGTTCTTCACTTAAATTTGGCGTTGTCATAATTAGCTCACTCTTAATTACTATTGATATTAGGGCGTGTTGACCTTTGTGGATTGAAATTTGTTCAATCTAGGGGCGATTAAATCGCGGCGCGAGGTTTGTAACCTAGTGGGCTAAGTAAAAACCGAGCAACAAAGAGTTAATCGTCCCTAGAAAGAACCCTTTGGGCAGCGCATGTTTGGTCTTTATGCTGCGTTATCGCCTATTTATGGGGAATAACCACACTACATAGGCTCTGCCCTGCCTAAAAACCAAACATACTGCTGCAAATTCACCCACCAAAGATCAACACGCCCTAGTATATCTAAATTATATGCACACAAGTATATCGAGTTATATGACAGAGTGTTGAAAAGTTGCTATTTAATTTCAGCAATGCAGATCTAATTTGTAGATTGATCAGTATAATTTCTCACTAATTTGAGCGATCATTCAAAAATAAGCTTGAATGTTTGTAAAAAGGCCACATTGTAGTAAGCATATACTTAATGAAGGATTGAAAAATGACAACTGATCTACTTGCTCCGTTTAAATTAAATAACACGATTGAGCTTAAAAACCGCGTACTTATGGCGCCATTAACGCGTTGTATGGCTGACGATAACTTAGTGCCAACACAAGATATGGTTGAATATTATGCTCGCCGTGCCGAAACCGGTTTAATTATTAGTGAAGCAACTATTATTCGTCCAGATGGACAAGGTTACCCAAATACTCCGGGTTTATTTAGCAGTGAGCAAATTCAAGGTTGGAAAAAAGTAACTGACGCAGTGCACGCTAATGGCGGCAAAATGTTTGCACAGCTTTGGCATGTTGGCCGTGTTGCACACCCTCACTTTTTTGATGGCGATGTACTTGCTCCATCGGCAATTGGCGTTGAAGGCTCTGTACCACGTATGCGTGAGCTTACATACATCACACCAAAAGCAGCCACTACTGATGATATTAAAAGTCTAGTTGCTGATTTCGCAAAAGCGGCAGAAAACGCAATTGAAGCGGGCTTTGATGGGGTTGAAATTCACGGTGCTAACGGTTATTTAGTTGACCAATTTTTACATTATGCGGCAAATACACGTACTGATGAATACGGTCAAACACCTGAAAATATGTCGCGTTTTGCTCTAGAAGTAACGGATGCTGTTATTGCAGCCGTAGGCAGTGATCGTACTGCACTTAGATTAACACCGGGTGCTTACTTTAATATGAGCGAAGATAGCCGCGATAAAGCGGTATTTGATTACTTATTAACAGAACTTGAAAGCAGAAAATTAGCATATTTACACGGCGGTATTTTTGACGACAGTACAACGTTTGAATCACTTGAAGGTAAATCTACGTCTGAATTTTTACGTGCAGGCTACAAAGGCACATTAGTCGGTGTAGGCAGCTATAGCTTTGAATCTGCAAAAGAGGCAATTAACGATGCTAAGTTTGACTTAATCGCTATTGGTCGCCCACTTATTGCAAACCCAGACTACGTTAGCAAAATTGCAAACGGTGAAGAGTTAGTACCGTACAGCGATGAAATGCTAGCACAATTAAAATAAATTACTGTTTGTAATAAGCTTTACAAAATTATTAAGACACTCGAAGTTAAATCTTTGAGTGTCTTTTTTTGTACATATTCCCGCCATAAATCTTCCATATTTGTTTAATTTTTATGTAAATAAAGTTCATCCTCGTTGTCATATTTAAAATTCATACTGTCCGCGTTTTCATATTTCATAATTAAAATCAAACGGGACAACAATGTACGCTTTAAAAAACAAATCGCTTTTGAGCATGGCTATTGCCATGGCTGTATCAACATCTGTTCATGCTAACGACAACACCATAGAAGAAGTAACCGTGGTTGCTAAACCAACGAGCTACGCTAACAATGTTATTGAGCCTGCAATGCTTGAGCAACAAAGTTCGGTATCGAGCATATTATCAGTTATTGATAATTTACCAGGTATTAGCATAAACGAAGGTGATGCATTTGGTGGCGACGATTGGTCTACTACAATCACCATGCGTGGTTTTAGTATTGATGGAAACCAACAACAATTAGGTATGACCGTTGATGGCATTCCCAATGGTGGCTCTAATTATGGCGGTGGTGCTAAAGCTAACCGTTACCTAGATAGCGAAAACCTTGCAACGGTTGAAGTAGGTCAAGGTACGTCTGATATTAAGTCGGCTTCACTTGAAGCACTAGGCGGGACATTTAACTTTGTAAGTAAAGACCCAAGCCTTGAAAAAGGCACTACCTTTGCTTATACATCAGGCAGCCACGATGCCACGCGCTATTATATTAAACACGAAACAGGCACTGTTTTTAATAACACACAAGCGTACGTAAGTTACTCGCAAACAGACACAAGCCGCTGGATTGGTTCAGGCAGTAATGGGGGCAAAGACAACCAACACGCAGAGCTTAAGTTTGTATCTAATTTTGACGACTTAACACTTACCGGACGTTTATCTTACGACGATGTAAGCGAGACGAACTATAACAGCGTAAGCCTTGAGCAGTTTGAACAAACACCCGATTGGGATCAGCTAACATGGAATTGGACGGGAGTTCCGCACTTTGACCAAATGTTTGCAGAAGGTTGGGGGACGCTCCGTGAAAATACCTTAGGCTATTTAAAATTTGAATACGCGATTTCGCCAACTTCATTATTAACCGTTAGTCCTTATTATCATAAAAATTCAGGTCGCGGCGATTGGATCCCACCTTATTTAACAACGCCTGTTGATGAAAATGGCGACCCAACAACCGAGGGCGGCACTAATGCAGGCTCTTATGGTTTTGCTGATAGTGAGGGCAACCCGCTTGCACCAAATGCCGATTGTACGCAAAGTTTGAGCTGGCCATGGGAGTCGGGTCCTGGTTTAAATCCTGCGTGTTACGATGCAACAGCAACGCCGGTTATGTCTTACCGCCATACGCATTACAACAAAGATCGCTTAGGTGTAACGGCAAATTACCAAGCTACATTTGGTGATCACGATATAGAAGCGGGCTTTTGGTATGAGCAAAGCGAGCGTGACGAGTCGCGTGATTGGCACAAAGTAATTGATGCGCGTATTTATCATCACTTTGATAGCACGCCTTACTGGACACAATACAAAAACACCTTTGATACCGATACATTCAAATGGTACCTACAAGACTCGATTAATTTTGGTGACTTAACGTTAAATATTGGTGCAAAACAGTATTTAGTTGAATTACAAAAGTACGACCACTTTGCTAACGAAAGATCAGATAAAGTAGATAGCGACTCAGACGTGTTATTTAGCGGGGGTGTATTGTATCAGCTAAATAACAGCACAGAATTATTTGCCAGTTACAGCGAGAATTTTTCAGCAATAAAAGACGGTGTACTTGAGCGAGATAGCTCAACACTTACAAACATAGAGCCAGAAACTGCCGACAACATCGACTTTGGTGTACGTTACCAAGCCGACAGATTAACCCTTACAGCAACGGCTTACAGTGTTAAGTTTGATAACCGCATTACCTTTATTGCGCCTGGTAGTGGCACAGACGGCATTGATTACACGATTGGCACAAATGGCTCGTACGTAAATGTAGGGGGTATTGACTCAAATGGGCTCGAGCTTGCAGCAAGCTATATGTTAACAACAAGCTGGAGCGTGTACTCGTCGTATACTAATAGCAGTTCTGAGTATTCATCCGATGATCCAAATGCATACGATTCACAGGGTGTAATATTAAAAGATGAAAGTGGTAATGAGGTCGCACCAAGCTTTAGAAAAGGCGACAGCATAATAGATTCATCAGAGGATTTGTTTGTGGTATCTACCGATTACTTTAGCGATGGCTTTCGTGTTGGTTTATCGGCTAAATACACCGGCGAGCGTTTAGGTGCATGGCAAGACGAAGACACTCGCACGCGTAATAAAGTAGACGGCTACACCGTACTTGATTTTAATGCAGGTTATTCAACTGACGTAGATGCAGGCCCGTTTAAAGCCATTGACGTATCGTTTGTTGTTTATAATGTTACTGACAAAAGCTACTTAGCAGGTGGTACCGGTAACGGCTCTACTTATTACATTGGTGCGCCTCGCACTGCGGCAGTTACATTGACCGCTGACTTTTAATTAGGTTTTAGTAATTGAATTAAAATATAGCCCATCATTGATGGGCTTTATTATATGAAAGGGCGCAAACGCGATGAAAACAATTATAAAAGTAACACTATTTAGCTTAAGTGTATTAGCGAGCAGCTTTGCAACAGCAGCGCAAAATGTAGTGCTGGTAACGCTTGACGGGGTACGCTGGCAAGAAGTATTTAATGGGGCTGATAATAGCTTAATTAATAATACTGATTTTGTTAAAAAGCCTGAGCAATTAAAGACCCAATTTTGGGCAAAAACAGCAAATGAGCGCCAGCAATTACTTATGCCTTTTTTAACGCAAGTAGTGGCTAAAAAAGGGATTATAATTGGCGATAGAGCTAACGGCTCTACTATGTCGGTAAGTAACCCGTGGTATTTTTCATACCCTGGTTACAACGAAATACTCACCGGTGAAGTTGACGAAAGTATAAATAGTAACAACAAAGTGCTCAACCCAAATAAAACTATTTTAGAGCGTTTAGATAAGTTACCTGAGTTTAAAGGTAGCACAGCCTTATTTGGTAGTTGGGATGTATTCCCATACATTGTAAATACTAAGCGCAGTAACGTGTATGTAAATGCAGGTTTTATGTCAATTGAAGAGAATTTATTCACCGATGCGCCGCTGTTAAATGCGCTACAAAGTGAAATCCCCAGTCCTTGGTATAACGTACGACTAGACAGTTTTACATATCGCTTTGCTAAAGCGTATATGTTGGCTAAAAAGCCTAAGTTGTTGGTGATAAGTTTAGGCGAAACCGATGACTTTGCGCATGATGGTCATTACGAACAATACCTTAAATCGGCAAGGCAAAGTGACGCTTTTATAAAAGACTTATGGGCAACTATTCAAACTACAGCGGGTTATAAAAATAACACCACACTAATTATTACTACTGATCACGGCCGTGGCAATAATGCCAATGATTGGCAACATCACAGCTCTAAACGTGCACTTGCTGAGCTAGAGTTAGGTGAAAATACCTACCCAGAAGGAATTGTCGGCTCTGAACATATTTGGCTTGCAGCCATCGGCCCCGCAATAAAAGGACGGGGCTTAATTAAAACTGAAAATGAGCTTAAACAAGTACAAATAGCAGCGACCGTTTTAAAGGCTCTTGGGCAGAATCCAAATGAAATAAATTCAAATATGGCGCCAGCTATTAGCGAGATTTTAAAATGAAGAACCTATTAAAACCATTAACCCTATCTGCCTTGGCGCTGAGTTTGGTTATTAGCGCAAGTGTTACTGCCGCGCCATCTAAAATCCTGTTTGGTTCGTGTGGGCATCAAGATAAAAACATACCCATATTTAATACAATTAACAAAGAGCAGGGGGATTTGTTTATATTTTTGGGTGACAATATTTACGGCGATACCAACGATATGGATATACTTGCCGATAAATACCAACGTTTAGGGGCAAAGGCGGGTTTTAAAATCTTGAAAGCGCAAACGCCTATCATTGCCATGTGGGATGACCACGATTATGGCCAAAACGATGCAGGTAAAGAGTATCCGCATAAAGAGCAATCACGCCAAATTATGCTTAATTTTTGGGATGAACCTGCAAACTCAGCACGTCGCACTCGTCCTGATGGAATTTATACCTCGTACATGTATGGTGAAAATGAGCAAACCATACAAATAATAATGCCTGATTTACGTTGGAACCGTGATGCGCTAAACCATGTAAGCGAGCTTGAATACGACACTAAGCGTAAGTTAAATAACCAAGGCCCATATAGTCCTAGTGAAGTAAAGGGCGCATCAATGCTAGGTGAAGCCCAGTGGCAATGGCTTGAACAAGAGCTTAAAAAGCCTGCTGCAATAAAATTGATTGCCTCAAGCTTACAGCTTTTACCCGATTTTACAGGTTGGGAGTCATGGGCAAACTTTCCTGAAGATAGAAACCGTTTATTTGCATTGATTAAAAAGCATAAGGTAAATGGGGTAGTGATCATCAGCGGCGATACGCACTGGGGTGAAATATCAAAGTATCAGCAAAACCTTGATTACCCATTAATTGAGATGACCAGCTCTGGCTTAACTGAAAAGTGGAAAGATGTAAGCCCTAACAAACACCGAGTAGGGAATTTTACTCATAACGTAAATTATGGTGATTTAAGCATAGACTGGCAGCAAATTGACCCCACTATTTCACTTAAATTAAAAGGCATTGATGGCGAAGTAATAATGCAAAGTGACTTTAGTTTATCAAGTATTAGCCCTTATAAATAAACTCACTACTACGCAGAGTATATAAAATAGATGCTGTGCGTATAAAATCTGTAAGTTAGTTCTTAACTCTCTGATTTATTAAAGCCAATTACCCGTTTGCGCTACCCCTAATATTGAAAATATCTTACACTGGTTTTATCTCAAGCAAGGTCAGTGTTATATGCTAAATATTATTCAATCAAACCGGATGGAAGCCCTGCAAGCGCAGTTCCACCAGCTGTTAAAAGTAAACCCATTGCAAAGCCCGTTCGACAAAGAAGTAGTGCTAGTGCAATCGCCGGGTATGTCGCAGTGGTTAAAAATAGGTTTGAGCGAAAACTTAGGGGTTGCAGCGCAGGTAGATTTTCCGCTGCCGTCGAGCTTTATTTGGCAGTTGTATCAGCAATTACTGCCAAATGTCCCTAAAGAGTCGGCATTTAATAAGCCCAACCTTGCTTGGAAGCTGTTCGCAATTTTACCAACCTGTATTGACGAGCCATTATATTTGCCGCTAAAAACCTATTTAGAAGGCGATATCGACGGGCAAAAAACCTTTGCGCTGTGCGAAAAAATAGCCGATGTGTACGACCAATATTTAATGTACCGACCGCACTGGATAGCCACATGGGATAGCGGCAAAGATGAGCTTGATGGCGTAGATGTAACCATTGCTCCATGGCAGCCTGACTTATGGCGACGCATTGTAAAACTAAGCCAAGAACTTGGGCAAAGCCAATTTCATCGCGCTAATATGCAAGGGCAGTTACTTGCAGCACTTGAGACTATGGACAATAGCATACTGCCACAACGCATTAGCTTATTTGGTATATCGGCGATTGCCAGCTCCCAGCTAGACGTATTTGAAGCGCTGAGTAAAAAAACCGAGGTTATATTATTCTTTTTTAACCCGAGTGAACATTACTGGGGCGATATTATAGATGAAAAAACAGCAGCTAAAATAAGCGCTAAATACGCCAAAATGCCGCTGGTGGAAGCGCAACAAACAAAACAAACCAATCCAGATGAAGAATACTACTTTATAGGTAATCCGTTGTTATCGTCGTGGGGTAAATTAGGTCGCGACTACTTTGAACAACTTGTACAGCTAGATGCCCGTTGGATTGATGGCTTTATTGATGTGTTTGACGACACCTTACTAGGGCAAGTACAAAGTGAGATTTATCAGCTTGCGTTTAAAGGCGAATCGCTGACCGATAACAAAGAGTGGTTTATAAACGACGAAGGTAAGTTACCAATCAGCGCAACCGACACCAGTATTACGCTCAGCGATTGCCATACACCGCTCAGAGAAGTTGAGCGCTTGCACGACTACTTACTTAACTTATTTAATCAAAACCCAACGCTTACCCCCAAAGACATAATTGTCATGATGCCCGATGTAGGCACTTACAGCCCTTATATTGAAGCCGTATTTGGCGGGGCACAAGGCAGCCGCTTTATTCCTTACGCATTGGCCGATTTAGCCATAGAGCAAGAAAAGCCTGTCCTTAGTTCATTTGCGAGTTTAGCTAACTTACCGTTTTCGCGCTTTGGTGTGTCGGATATTCTCGATTTATTACAAGTGACGCAAATAGCCGAAAAATTTGGGCTTGAAGCACACGAATACGAGCAAATTCAATACTGGCTTGAACGTGTTGGGGTTAAATGGGGTATAAACGCAGCGCATAAAAGCAGCTTTGATTTACCCGCTATCGATTTAAATACCTGGCAACATGGGCTTAACCGTTTACTGCTTGGTATTGCTATGCGCGACGAACAATGCCCGTTTAACGGTATTTACAGCGCTGACGAAGTAGAAGGCATGGCGCTTGATACACTCAATAAGCTCGTGCACTTTATTGATGTACTGCAAAGCTTTAAAGAGCAGCTAACGCCTGATGACACGCTCACTAATAAAGCGCATATTTTAAGCGAGCTATTAAACGCCATATACGAAAGTGAAAGTGACGACAGCTGGGATTTATTAGTACTTCAAAACGTGCTCGAAGAGTTACAAAAGCACCACGACAACGGCGATTACAGCAAAGCGGTTTCGCAGCGTATTGTTAGTTACTTAGTTAAACAAGGCATTCAAGAAAAAGGCGTAGGGCAGCGATTTTTGGTTGGGCAAGTAAACTTTTGTACGCTTATGCCCATGCGCGCCGTACCATTCAAAGTGGTATGCATGCTGGGCTTAAACGATGCCGACTACCCGCGTAACGTACAACCTATTGGTTTTGATTTAGTGCCTTATTCTAAAAAGCAAAAAGGTGACCGATCACGTAAATTAGATGACCGTTACTTATTTTTAGAAGCGCTACTGAGTGCCCGCGACAATTTATACATGAGTTACATTGGTCGCTCGTGTTTTGATAACCAACCGCGTATGCCATCAACCCTTGTAAGCGAGCTGTTAGAATATATTGGGCGTAGTTTTGAATTAAGCGATAAAAGCGAAAAAACGCTGCCCGCATGTCTAATTAATCAGCAGCATTTACAGCCTTTTAATAGCCATTATTATTTAGCCGATGAGCAAGCCAATACTGTGCTGAGCAACCACAGTTACAATCCAATTTGGCTGCCAAGTGAGTCAATTAAACCAGAGCCAGTTATTGCACTTGATGTGACTGTGCCAGATCAGTTAGATCTTGATGTGTTTATTAGAAGTGTGTGCAGCGCACAAGAGAGCTTTTATCAACAAACATTAGGTTTACGCCTGCCACAATTTAACGAAGTAGCAAAAGACGAAGAGCCATTTAGCCTAGATGCGCTGCGCCGTTATTTTTACCTTGATGAAATACTTAAAGCCAATATAAACGAGCAACCACTGAATACCGAGCAAATACTGCAGCGAGGTGAGTTACCTCAAGCTAATGTAGGCAGCCTCATATTTGAAAGTATGGAGCACCGAGTTGATGCGCTTGCAGGGCAAGTAAAAGAGCACATTAAAGGAGGGAAAAGTGAGCCAATAGAAGTTTTGCTTACCATTGAGGGCACCAAAATAGAGGGTTGGCTCAATCATGTGTATTTGCAAAAACAAGTGTTTTACCGCAGCGCGAGTATTAAAGCGAAAGATTTAATTAAAGGCTTTATTTATCACCTCGCAGCGCAAAGTATGGGTCAACAAGTAGAAACATTGTTACTTGGGCTTGATAAGCAAATTACCTTTGCGCCAATTAATAAAGCTGATGCCGATGCACTATTAGCTGATTGGTTTGAGTTATACAAAGCGCTGCGCGCAGAGCCAGTGCCATTTTTTCCGGTAAGTGGTTATGAATACGTTAAAAGCGGCGGCGATATAACAAAAGCAATGAGCAAATTTAGCCCGCAATACATAGGGCGAGGCGAGGGCGAAAACCCGTATATTCGCTTAACGGTGCAATCGCTAAACGACTGCCAAGATGAATTTATAAAATGGAGTGATAAATTGCTCACGCCTTTATTTGAACACGCAAAGGAGAGTGACCATGCAAGCGCTTAATCCTCTTACTATGCCGCTCATTGGTCAAAGTTTAATAGAAGCCAGTGCGGGTACTGGTAAAACTTATACAATTACGGGGCTGTATTTACGTTACTTACTAGGTATGCAAATAGAAGGTGAGTTAAATACGCCGCTCAGTGTTGAGCAAATTTTGGTAGTAACCTTTACCGACGCCGCCACCCAAGAAATTAAAGACCGCGTACGCAGCCGAATTATTGCTGCGCGCGACGCATTGCTTGGGCAAGACCCAAATGACGAACTCATTGAAGGCGTAATTGCCAAAATTGATGATAAGCACCGCGCGTTTGATTTGCTCGATGCAGCTGCTAAATCAATGGACGAAGCCGCTATTTTTACCATTCATGGCTTTTGTCAGCGGATGCTAAAACAACATGCGTTTGAGTCGGGAGTGGCGTTTAATCTCGAATTTATTTTAGATGAGCGCGACATATTACTCGAAACCATTAAAGATTTTTGGCGCGCATTTGTATACCCACTAAACAAAGAACGCACCGATGCTATTTTAGATGTATTTGCCGCACCAGAGGCTTTATTCGCTCAAGTGGCGAGCATTTTAAACAAAGCTAATGCGCACATTACACCACAAATAAATTTAGATGATGTATGGAAAGCGCGTGACGAATACGTAACCCGTGTGCCTGCATTTAAAAAAGCGGTGTTAGAGCAAGAGTTTATCGGTGCTATTAAAAGCTCGGGTTTAAGCGGGTCTAAAACGCCAGCACGAAAAGGCAGCCTTAGTGCGCTTGAGGCATTTTGTTTAGGCGGCGATTTGTTTTTTGAATTTGGCACTAACAAGTATTCGTTTGAAGTATGGAGTACAGAAAACCTAAGCGATGCAGGCAATTATAAAAAAAATCAGCCATTATTTGTGCATCCATTACTGAGTCAGTTTGACGAGCTTGCCGCACTTAATAACACCATAAACCAAGGGCTCAAAATAGCGGTTGTACAACATGCAGCACGCTGGGTAAAAGCCGCAATAGTTAAGCGCAAGCAAGAGCAAAGCGTGATCACCCCAGATGACTTATTGACTAATTTACACAGTGCGCTTAATAACGAGCAAGGCGACGTACTAGCGCAAAAAATTGCGCAGTTGTTTCCGGTTGCCATGATTGATGAATTCCAAGATACCGATCCGATTCAGTACGGTATTTTTAGTAAAATTTATGGGCAACAAAATACCACGCTTGCCATGATAGGCGACCCTAAACAGGCTATTTATGGCTTTAGGGGCGCAGATATTTTTACGTACATTGGCGCAAAAGAGGCAGTGCAGACTGATCAGCAATTTACGCTGGGGACTAACTTTCGCTCAAGCACCGATATAGTCAATAGCGTTAATAGTTTATTTGGCAAACACGCTAACAGCTTTATTTATAACGACGCCATACCCTTTAACGCAGTAGCTGCTAAAGGCAAAAAAGCGGATGACTCTTTTTTAATTGATGGCAAACCCGCTACCGCATTCGAATTTAATGTATTTGTAGATGAAGCCGCCGATGAAAAGAACAAACCAACTAACAAAGGTGTAGGGCAAGCGCATTTAGCCACTCACTTTGCGAATAAAATAGTGACTCTGCTTGAAAAAGCTAAACAGGGGGACGCGTGCATTGGCAGTAACACTGTAAGCGCTGCCGATATTTGTATATTAGTGCGCGACCGTGTTGAAGCACAAATAATGAAAAAAGCGCTTAGCGAAGCCAAAATAGCCAGCGTGTATTTATCGCGCGAAAGCGTTTTTAGTCAAGAGCTTAGCCATCACCTACTTAACTTTTTAACAGCGCTGCATGGTCAATATGACGAGTCATTGCTGCGCGGTGTTTTAGCTGGCCCGTTATTTTGTTTAAGTTATAACGAAATACATGCACTCGCCGATGATGAAAATAAATGGCAAGACTACTTAAACTTTTTTGCACAACTTAGCCACATTTGGAACAAGCAAGGCGCTATGGCCATGCTTGAGCGCTTAATGAGCCATAACCAGCTTAGCGCTAAATGGCAAGGGTTGGGATATAACGTTGAGCGTTGGCTGACGGACTTTAGGCACTTGGGCGAAATACTTCAGCAAAAACAAATAGAGCTTGAAGGCACGCTGCGTTTGCTGCGATGGTTTGCACAAAAGGTAAGCCAACAAGATGGCGAAACAGTACAAGTGCGCCTAGAAAGTGACGCCAACTTAGTAAAAATTGTCACTATGCATGCCTCAAAGGGGCTTGAATACCCACTGGTATTTATGCCGTTTGCTAGTGGCTATCGCGAAACAAAAGAAGCGCTTTATCACAATAACGGCAAGCTAGTTTACGATTTAAGTAAAGACGAAGATGCACTGCAAAAAGCAGAGCAAGAGCGCTTAGCTGAAGATTTACGCCTGCTGTATGTAGCACTTACTCGCGCTGTGCATTTTTGTGCGCTTGGTGTTTATAACATTGGGCAAGGGCAAAGTAGCCGCTTAGCAATGCAAAGTAGTGCACTAGGGCATGTTTTATTTGCAGGGCTTGAGCTTGCCAGTAGCCAAACATGGCGCACGCATTTAAGTGAGTTTTGCGACGCTAATAGCGCGATGAGCTATCAGCAATTTACCTCGCAAACGTTATTAGAGCAAGGCACGCTTTGTTTTAGTAATAGTGAAATTGCGCAGCAAACATTAAGTGTCAATAGAGTAACGGCAAATATTGAGCGTAACTGGCGAGCAACCAGCTTTAGTGCGTTAAGCTTTAAAAAGCATAGCGACCAATTAGCCCCAGGGCGAAGTGATGAAGATCACGAAAAAGACGAGTTTGCAGTGCAAGAGGATGAACTGCCATCACCTTATAGTTTTCCTAAAGGGCCAAAGCCGGGTAGCTGTTTACACGAAATATTTGAACAAATAGATTTTATTAGCCCAATAGTTCACCCAACTAATTCCGAGCAAAACTTATCTGAGGTAGTTAAGCGCAGCCTTGAAAAATACCACATAGGTGAGCAATGGCGAGAAGTGGCTGAAAAATGGGTGCTTGATGTTCTTGCGTGCCCCCTAGATAAAAGCTCTCTAGAAAACAGCCTTCTTTCATTGGGTGTGCTTACACCCAATGATTGCCTAGTCGAAATGGAATTTAATTTACCACTTGAGAGCTTAAGTGCACCTAAGCTAAACGAAATGCTGGTGAAACATTTTGGCTTTACGCAAAGTAAGCTTGAATTTTCACAAGTAAAAGGCTTGTTAAAAGGCTTCGTCGATTTAATATTTTGCTACCAAGGTAAATATTATATTTTAGATTATAAGTCTAATTATTTAGGCAGTACGCCAGCTGATTACGAAGGCGATATGCTTGAGCAAGCGATGAGCAGTCATCAGTATCATTTACAGTATTTAATCTACACGGTAGCGCTGCATCGTTTATTAAAACAACGTATAGCTGATTACTCGATAGAAACCCATTTAGGCGGCGTGTATTACACGTTTTTACGTGGAATGCCGACAGGGCAAGGCGTGTACTTTAAAAAGCTAACTGAAGAACAAGTGATTATTTTAGATGGCTTATTTAGCCAAGGAGCTATGCTATGAGCGATTTAAATGAGCAACCTGGCTTGTTTGACGATATAGACGAGACACTTAATAATGAAGCCGCAGAGCCTCTTACTTCAAAAAATGTAGCACAAGATGCCCCATTAGAGGATATTGTGTTAAATAATACGATTACCGAAGTCCCGTTACTTGAGTATTTATTAGCGCAAAACCGACTGCGTGTAGTTGATGTGAAGCTCGCTGAATTACTGTGTGCTAATGACATTGAGAAAACTCACAATGAACTGTTTTATATTATTTTATTGCTGTGCTTATCGCAGCAAAGCCA
The DNA here is from genome assembly GCF_015864285.1 of Pseudoalteromonas sp. NZS100_1. NCBI lineage: Bacteria > Pseudomonadati > Pseudomonadota > Gammaproteobacteria > Alteromonadales > Pseudoalteromonadaceae > Pseudoalteromonas > Pseudoalteromonas sp. NZS100_1. The sequence goes on along the minus strand of NZ_JADYXN010000013.1, from coordinate 45,223 downwards.
GCATAGCTGCCTAACCTTAAGTGAAGTTGATTGGAGTAATCCTTTTAATTTGCGCAAAAGCGACTTTAATAAACTCGATGGCAATGTACCCAGTACGCTAAGCCCGTTTAGTGATGACTTTAACGTACATACGGCGCTTAATTATTTACAAAGCCATGAAAGCGTGGGCGAAAATAAACCACTGCAGCTGTTTAACGAGCGACTTTATTTTGCGCGCCTTGCCGGTTATGAGCAAACACTCGCGGATAGACTATTAAGCATGAGCGAGCGAAAGCTCAATATTAATAATGAAGTATTGGCTGAACTTTTAAATACCTATTTTCCTGCTGATTCAACAATTGAAACTGATTGGCAAAAAGTGGCGTGTGCGATTGCGGCCACCAAAGGCTTTAGTGTGATCACGGGTGGCCCAGGTACAGGTAAAACTACCACAGTGACTAAGTTGCTGGCTATTTTGCAGTCGCTTTATAAAACCGCGCCCCTTAGTATTAAGCTGGTGGCCCCTACAGGTAAAGCCGCTGCACGTTTAAGTGAGTCTATTTTGGGCGCTAAAAATAAGCTCACAACGATTCCTGATGATATAAAAGCGCTGATCCCGCAAAGCGCTCAAACGATTCATCGCTTATTGGGCGTAAAACCGTTTACTAATAAATTTAGACATAACAAAAGTAATCCGCTGCATTTAGATGTACTAATTATTGATGAAGCCAGTATGGTCGATTTATCGCTGATGGCTAAATTAATAGAAGCACTTCCTGCGCACGCGCGATTAATACTCCTAGGTGATAAAGATCAGCTTGCCTCGGTAGATACCGGCAGCGTAATGAGCGATTTATGCCAAGGTTTAACACTTGGGCAAACGCCAAGCTACTCGCAAGCACGTTGTGATGAGCTAAATAGTTTATGTTTTAATAATAAACCTAAACTCGTATCGCAAAGCGTGAGTGAATTTAAACTTGCAGATTGCATTGCCTTTTTACAGCACAGTTATCGATTTGACGCACAAAGCGGTATTGGTCAACTAGCACTTGCGGTAAACACCAATAACACCGGTATTTTAAATTACGTAGAGCAAGAAAGTAGTGAAGGGCGTTTTAACGATGTAATTTTAGATTACGACTTTGTAGCAAAACCGATTGAAAAGCTCGTTAAAAGTGCAGCAAGTCATTATGCAAAATACCTTAACTTAATAGCCCAAGGTGCAGATGTTGCAAAGGTGCATACTGCTTTTGCTAGTTATCAGCTTTTAGCTGCAGTGCGAGAGGGCGATTACGGCGTTAATAGCTTAAATCAACGAATAGAGCGCGTGTTGCAACAGCAAGGTTTAATTACCGTAAGTCCTAATACTCACCACTACACGGGTATGCCTATTATGGTGAGCCAAAACGATTATCAACTTAAGTTATTTAACGGTGATATTGGTATTTTAATGCCCGATGAAAGTAATCAGCTCAAAGCCATATTTATTGACGAGCAAGGTAATCAACGAGCATTTTCGCCAGCACGACTCCCTGCACACGATAAAGTATATGTAATGACTATTCATAAATCACAAGGCTCAGAGTTTAGCTACACAGCCATGGTACTGCCACCGCTAAAACAAGCGCGCATGGGTATTAACAGGCAATTAGTGTATACGGGAATAACCCGCGCTAAAAATAAGTTTGAGCTGGTGGCTGACAAAAAAGTGCTGCAATTAGCAATGAATAAAAGCGTATCGAGAGCGTCTGGATTGTATGAAAGATTAAAGTTTGAGAATTAAAGGTTCTGCTGGGACATAGAAGTTATTTTATTGATGTATCCACATATTTGCAGATACCAGTGTTTATGTATTGGCTATTTTAAAACTTTCTGAATCTAGTAATTAAAGCTCTTATTATTTATCGCGTTATAAATAATATCTTCTATAATAAAATTAATTTCATTTCATATCGAATGTATTAGTAGGGATATTAATGTTTTTTTCTAAAAATAAACAAAACGAAATAGCTTCTCTAAAAGCTGAACTTTACCCATTACAACAAGTATGGGAAGGGCTTTACCGAGAGATGTTAGTACTAAACATTCTTTATGATGGCCGAATTTCGCACGCCAATGATAAGTTTTTAGAAAACCTAGGCTACAGTGAAGATGATCTAACTAATAATTCTTTTGACGATTTTATTACAGATTCGTCTCGTCAATCTTCAGAATTTAAAAGCCTACAGCAAGCTATTAAAAAAGAAGGGCATTGGGGCGGTGCATTGCAAGTTATGCGCAGCGATGGTAAAGCTGAATGGTTACGTTTAATAGTACATCCAGTAAAAGGGGAGCAAGATCAGTTGCTCTATTTTTCTATATTCGGAAGTGTACTTACAAAAACAATTACGGCTTCTCGCGAGCAAAGCGATACTATTAAAGCGATATATCGCTCTATGGCGGTAATTGAATTTGATTTAGAGGGCCATGTCTTAAAAGCAAATGATCAGTTTTTAGCTGCAATGGGTTATCAAGAAAGTGAAATACTAGGTAAACATCACCGTACGTTTTGTGAGGCTTCAGAGTATAACTCCCAAGAGTATCTGCAATTTTGGGCTAAATTAAGAGAAGGTAAGTTTATTGCTGAGCGTTTTAAGCGTGTAGATAAACATGGCAACATTGTTTGGCTAGAAGCGTCATATAACCCAATCTCAAATGACGCGAATGAGCTTTATAAAGTGATGAAGTTTGCAACTGTTATCACTGATCAAGTAAATCAAGAAATTGCGATATCACAAGCTGCCGAAATTGCTTATAGCACCTCAACCCAAACTGATAAAAAAGCAGAGCAAGGCGCGAGCGTTATACAAGATACAGTCGCAGTAATGACTGAGCTGGCTATTAACATGGAGCAAGCTGCAAATGAAATTTCAGCGCTTGATCAGCAGTCGCAACAAATATCGAGTATTGTACAAAGCATTAGTAGTATTGCTGAGCAAACAAATTTATTAGCATTAAATGCCGCAATTGAAGCGGCAAGAGCTGGCGAGCAGGGGCGAGGCTTTGCTGTGGTTGCAGATGAAGTGCGATTGCTTGCATCGCGTACCTCAAAAGCAACAGAAGAAATTGTAGAAGTTGTACAGCGCAACCAATCACAAACCCAAAATACGGTGGCTGTAATAGAAAAAGGTAAAGAGAAGGCAGAGCAAGGCTTGGCGTTATCTAAAGAATCTGGTGAAGTGATGCAAGAGATCCAACAAGGTGCACAAGAAGTTGTAAATGCGATTGGGCAATTTACCAGTGAACTTAAAGCTAACGGTTAGATTAGCTTCGTCCTTATTCTAAAGCGGGCACTTTCAATGGTATCCGCTTTAATCTTACTACCCTCAATATACCCCTTGAAACCCATCTAATAATTTCAAATATAACAACTATACCTCTATTAACTCATTAATCAGTATGAAATAAGTTTCTTCTCTTCCCTAAATGATAATAAGTTGTTGCATTTTTGTTCGTTGTTCCTAATACTAGAGTCTGTTGATCTTTCAAGGTTAAATTTGCAGCAGTCTGTTTGGTATTTAGGCAAGGCAGAGCCTAAGTAGTGTGGTTGTTCCCCATAAATAGGCGATAACGTAGCATTAATGCCAAACAGACGCTGCCCAAAGGGTACTTCCTAGAGGCTATTTACTCTTTGTTGCTCGGGTTTTACTTATTCTTACATGGATGTAAGCCAGTAGAGTAACGCAGGAGCAGTTACCGAGCCCACTAGGTAACAAATCTCGCGCCGTGATTAAATAGCCTCTAGTTTGAACAAATTTTAATCCGCAAAGAACAACAGACCCTAGTGAACACCTAAGCTGACAAGCTTATGTAAACCAACATGAATACCTTAAATGATAATGAAATATTAAGTACACAACATTAAGGAATTGTATGAACAACACAAAGCGCACACACAAATTAATTAAGCCAAGCCACCTAATTGGTGCGGGGTTAGCTATGTTAATGAGCTTTTCTGCAGCGAGTAAAGACTACAAAATTATATTAATTCATGGGTTACAAACTTCGCAAATAACAAATAAGTCGGGTAGTGATGTAATCAATGATGGTGAAACATATTGGCAATCGTACTGGAATAATCGTGCAGATGAGCGAATTGATTGGCCTGCTTATGAACGTATTGAAGGTAAAATTGCTACCGATTGGGTGTGGCCAAAGCTAAAGCAAATTTCACGCTCTAATTTATGCAGTGATGGCTGTGTATTTGTAACACATTCAACAGGAGACTTAGTTGCACGCCATATTATTGATAATCAAGAAAACTGGTTAGAAAACGAAGGCTTAGAGCCGCTTAATATTGTTGCTACGTTTGATTTAGCAGGCGCGGGTGGTGGAAGTGAGCTGGCTGACGTAGCTGTTAGTGCTTTAACTGGCGCATCATGGAACTTTGCGGTCGATGCTGCACTCAAATGGTGGCTAGGAAGTGATGTAACCGAAGCTGTTGGTGTATTACACGATTTAAAAGTAAACAATGCACGTAAAATTTCACCATTCCCAGATGCACGTACGCCACGTTTACGCTTTGTTGCCGATGGAAATGCATATTTGGGTTTAACGGGTGGTTTTTTAAAAGGCAATGATGATTCGGTTGTTGCATCGCACTCTTCATGTGGTGCCAGTTCGGCTGGCTCGTTTGGAAGTTGTAGCAGCAGTATTGATACAAATGGCCATTTAAAATCGCAAGGTGATGCAGTAAGTAGCTTTATGCCAAACCATTATCCAATGATGATGAGTGACAGTTATAGCCATAACGAAATACATAACGCGCAGCGAAAAGGTAATGTAACAATAGCCATGAATAACGTAAATGTGGAAGGTGACACTGTAGGTTTTAATACGTTTGATAAAACTACAGGTAGTTGGTTTTGGAAAAAACAATATCGTTATATTAAGGATTCAAATAATTTAAGCGCATCAGCACTTATTTATAATGTGATTCCATAACATACAAGGCGTGTAGTTAAAAACTATACGCCTTATAAAAGATTGAAATATAAAAATGAAAAAATTTTATGTCGTTGCTTTAATTATTAGCACTATTTTATTCTCGCTATGGTTTACAGGTAAAAATGATGCTCATAAAGTTGCTGAGCCAATAACACCTCAGGTTAAACACAGTGCGAGCGTAGCTGATTTATCGCCAGTAAAAGTGATCCCTATAGATGTACCTACAGCAAAAAAAACACAATCAAAAAAACAAATCGCGTTTAATGAAGACTTAACAAAAGCAGCGCAGCAAGTGGTTATGCAATATGAAAGTGCACTTAAATTTCCTCCTTATTCTCAGCCATTGAGTCCATTAGATGAAGATCGATTAAAGCCAAATCAATTCTACCCGGTATCGAGCCCTATTGATGAAAGTGGCGATGCTTTAACGTTAAGTCTTAAGCAATATCGTTTTGTATACCCAGAAGAAATAACAATAAAGATAAGCGCTCAAGGGCTTGGAAAAGTGGTCGTTGAGCTTGCAAATACAGATACAAAAGAAGTGTTAAATACCCATACAGGCAATGCGCGTGACGGTGAAGCAATTATAACATTTGAAGAGGATGAAGATTACCCTCGTAGCTTACAAGTGTTTGTAGAGGGTGATGTTGCCGGTAAAAAAGTTCCCGTAGTTGCACAAATTCAATATATGCCGCCTAGTGCAACTTTAACAGGTTTTGAAACTGCTTATGCACAAAACGAAAACATGATTTTGCCAGCTAACATAGCGGTAGTAAAAAGTGGTTTGTATCGTGTTAGGGCTAATTTATACAGTGGCGATACACCACTTGCTCATTTAGTATCTAAAGAGCGGTTAGCACAAGGAAGCCAAACACTTAATTTGAAAGCCCACTGGTCGGTATTACCACAAGGCATTACAGATATGCGCTTAAGCGACTTTGTTATTGAGAGAATGTCGCCAAGCCCAGGTGAGCGAAACAGCTTTGGGAATAGTGAAATAAGTCATTTTGATATTAACGATTTTTCGTACGATAGCTTGCAGCAATTACCATATCAGGCTAATGCACAAGAAAAGTTAAGTTTGGAATTTTTACAAGGCTTAGCTGAGAGTTAAAAATAGAACGCAATGCTGAATTGGTAAATTTAAGGGGGTTGTACATAAATACAACCCCCTTAAATTTGTTAGCTTAGATTTATAGTAACTACACTTGGCGCTTCTTGTTCATCAAGCTCATTAGCAACAGGCACTTTAGGAATATCTGGTTTATCAAGGGCTATATCGCCACCATCAATTACTTCACCTGTTTGTAAGTTTTTAAAATCAAACAAGTCGGCGTCAGCTAAATGTGAAGGCACTATGTTTTGCATTGCTGTAAAAATGCTTTCAATACGACCTGGGTGCTCCGCATCCCATTTAGCGAGCATTGTTTTTGTATGTTTACGCTGTAAGTTTTCTTGCGAGCCACATAGGTTACACGGAATGATAGGGTAACCTTGTACAAATGCGTATTGGCTTATGTCGCTTTCTTTACAGTATGCAAGTGGGCGAATAACCATATGCTCGCCGTTATCACTCATTAATTTAGCCGGCATACTTTTTAGCTTTCCGCCGTAAAACATATTTAAAAACAATGTTTCAATCATGTCGTCACGGTGATGCCCAAGGGCTATTTTAGTAGCGCCTAGCTCTTTTGCTGTGCGGTATAAAATACCACGACGTAAGCGTGAGCAAAGTGAACACGTTGTTTTACCTTCAGGGATAATATCGGTAACAATACTGTAAGTATCTTCTTCTACAATTTTGTATTCAACATTTAATTTATCAAGATACTGGGGTAAAACATGCTCAGGAAAATCAGGTTGTTTTTGATCAAGATTTACAACAACTAGGTCAAACTTTATAGGTGCTACACGTTTTAAATGTTGAAGCATTTCAAGCATTGTGTAGCTGTCTTTGCCGCCAGAAAGACATACCATTATACGGTCACCCTCTTCAATCATATTGAAGTCCATAACGGCTTGACCAGTTTGGCGACGTAAACGCTTTTGCAGCTTATTTAAGTTAAATTGAGCTTTAGCTTGATCTGAGTGTGACAATTACGCCCCCTAGTAAAACAATACAGCAAAGTTATTTGCTAAAAATAAAGGGGCGTATTATACCCAAACCACCTGAATATGCGAGTTTAGGATGTAATTAAAATTGATTTAAACATGCCTTATTAACACGTAAAAATAACTCGCTTATAACTTGCACATAAAGCTTAAAATTAATCCTTTGCCATAGGGCTCACGTAACCATCGGGTTTGAGTGCCAGTACATCACAGTCTAGGCTATCAATTACATGCTCTGCTGTATTACCTACAAGAGCGGCACTTAAGCCCGTGCGGCCTACAGTACCAATAACAACTAATTCGCTATTTAACCGCTTCGCTACATCAGGGATTACATCCTCTGGCAGGCCTTCTTCAATAAAACATTGCTCTGGGTTTAAATTAAACTCTGCAGCAAGTGCATTGGTTGATTCATGATGATGCTTTTTAACTGATTCGTTATAAAGTCCTGGGTTAAACTCAGGAATTTCGATGGCAATATTAATAGGAGTTGCAGGGTAGGCATTAACTAAATTAAGTTTTGCGTTGGCAAGTTCACATAAATATTGTGCGTCTTTAATAACGCGTTTATTAAGTGCTACATGTTCTTCGTTTTCACTAACCGCATTTACAGCAGCTAAAATATTACCGTTTGCTGGCCATGCCATTTCTTTTACAAATAATACCGGGGCTGGGCATTTGCGTACTAAGTGCCAATCTGTCGGGGTAAAAATAACTGATTTAAGTGCGCCATGTTGATGTGTGCCTTTAATTACTAAATCGTACTTTTGATCAATTACAGTATCGATTATGGCTTCGTAAGGGCGATTATGCCAAACCACTTGGGTTTCAATATTTATATCTTTGTAAGGGGAAACTAAATCGTTTAGCCATAGCTGGCGGTCTTTTAGTACGGCATCGCGCATTGCTTCGCGTTCATCGCCAGATAGCATAGTCGTCATTTCGTAAGAGAAGTCGTAAACCGTCATAAAGGCGGTAATACTTGCGCCAGATTTTTTAGCTAAATCTATTGAACGTGCTAAACCGTGTTGATCATCTTTGGTGGGGTCAATAACCGCAATAATGCGTTTAATAGTGTTCATATGCTACTCCATTTACCTAACGGGTGTACATTTAGTGTAACGTAAATATAAAACAGTTAAAGGGGTAGCATATAAATTGTTGTTCTAAATCAAACTATTTAATTTAGCGAGGCTTAACTATCGCCGCTGTTTTAGCCAAGGCATCATTATCTAAAATTGTAATAAATTTACCCTCTACTTTAATTAAGTCAGCTTTTTGAAAACGACTTAATAAACGGCTAATGGTTTCTACTGTTAGGCCTAAGTAATTGCCTATTTCACCGCGAGTCATCGTAAATCTAAATTCTTTACGCGAAAAACCACGCTCACCAAAACGCTCTGACAGGTTATAAATGAAACTAGCTAAGCGTTCCTCTGCTGATTTTTTATTGAGTAATAGCAGCATTTCTTGATCGTATGTAATTTCACTGCTCATTAAGCGCATTATTTGTTGGCGAAGCTTTGGTAATTTACCCGCAAGCTCGTCAAGGGTATCAAATGGGATTTCGCATACCATTGACGTTTCGAGTGCTTGTGAAAAACTAGGATGAGTCATTTTACTTATTGCGTCAAAACCAACTAGGTCGCCCGCTAAATGAAAGCCGGTAATTTGCTCATCACCTCGCTCCGATAACGTGTACGATTTGAATGAGCCAGAACGAACCGCATAAATAGCCTGCAAAGGTGCACCTGATTCAAATAGATAGTCGCCTTTATGGAGTGGCTTTTTTCGCTCAATAATTTCGTCAAGCTTATCCATTTCTTGGCCATTAAGTGAAAATGGCAAACACAATTGACTAATACTGCAGTTATTACAACTAATAGCACAATTACCTTTAGCGCGACTTTGAGAGAAATCCATAATTTAATCCATTTTAATTTTTATACACACGACTGCAAAATAACCTTAAAGGCTAATACTGCGAATAGATTAATGTACCAGCCTGTCAGTTGCAATAATCAATAAGTAGATACCATACCAAATAATAACACTGCCCAATACAATACGGGTCCATGGATGGTTAATAATAGTATTTAGCTTTTGCGCGGTAACGCCTAACGTGATCATCGCGGGAAAAGTACCTAAAGCAAAGCAAAGCATAACTAAGGCACCGTCCAGGGCACTTGGGCTAGTCATCGCCCATGTAAGCGCTGAGTATACAAGCCCACAAGGTAGCCATCCCCACAACGCACCGTAACCTAGTGCTTTAAAAGGAGAGTTAATAGGCATTAAATATTTATTTAGCTTAACAATGTGTTGCCACACCAAGGTTTTACCAATTTTCTCTAACCATTGTAAAGTAGGGCCCAAGCGCATTATATACACGCCGACGAGGAGCATAAAAATAGCTGCAATGAACGAAAGTATTAAAGAGAAGGAGGTGTTTTGCCTTGCAAATTGGCTGCTAATACCAGCAACAAGTGCGCCTGCTGCCATGTAGCTCAGTGCACGTCCAATATTATAAGCAAATGAATAGGTAAATGTTTTGCGTTTATCACTTGCCAGTTGTAATGAGCTTGCAATACCACCGCACATAGCAATGCAATGGCCGCTACCTATTAGGCCCATTAAAAATGCGCTGGTATAAAGAGGGTCAATCATTACTTTTGTTGTGTTGCTCTTTGTCATCTTCAAACAAAATACTATGACCTTGCTTGTTTAAGTCAGAAAACTGCTCGCTTTTTACAGCCCAAAAAAATACACCAATAGCAATAATGACGAACAAAATGGCAATGGGGATCAAAATGTAAATTATGCTCATAACTTTAATAGCCTTAGTGAATTACTAATCACAATAATTGAGCTGGCAGACATGCCAATCACAGCCATCCACGGAGCAACTAAGCCCAATGCTGCAAGTGGTAATATGGACGCATTATACAATAAAGACAGCGCAAGGTTTTGTTTAATAATACGTCGCGTTTGTTTTGCTACATTAAGTAAGTGATCAATGGAGGCTAAATCGCTATTAAGAAGCACTACATCGGCGCTATTTTTTGATATGTCTGCACCGGTTTCCATAGCAATAGATAAGTGCGCACTGGCAAATACTGGGCTGTCGTTTACACCATCACCTACCATTGCAACGACTTCATTTTGTGAAGACCATTGCTCAACGGCGGTTTGTTTATCTTGTGGAGAACATCCAAATTGCACACTTTCAAGTTTAAGTTGCTTAGCTACTTTTTGCCCAGCATCTGACGCGTCACCGGTTAACATGTGACACGTTAAGTTTTGCGATTGAAGTGAGTCTATAAGCTTTTTAGCATCGCTTTTTACTTTATCAACAAAGTAAAAGCGTGCAACAACTTGCTTATTTATATACAAGCTCGCTTGTGCATTCGATTTTTTGCTATTAAACCAGCCACTTTTACCAATTGCGTAATGATTAGTTGCATCTTGTGCGCTAATTCCCAGCCCTGGGTGTACTTCAACGTTATTAAGACTGCGGTGAGCTGGCGTAAACTCATCAAATGCACTGGCGATAGGGTGCTCAGAATAACGCTCTAGCATGGCTGCCATATCTAGCACTTGAGCTTTTGTATACTGTTTATCGATTATATCTACTTCATCAAGGCTAAATTTACCTTGCGTAAGTGTGCCTGTTTTATCAAATGCAAATAAAGTAATTTGTGAGAGCGTTTCGAGCACATGCGCTTGTTTTATTAATACGCCTTTGCGGGTAAGCGTTGCCACTGCACATGTGAGCGCGGTAGGTATGGCTAAACTCAGGGCACACGGGCAGGTAGCAACTAAAACCGAAATAGTGATCCAAAATGCATGTTCTGGGTCAATTTGATACCAGCCAATAGCTGTAAGTGAAGCAAATATAAGCAGGCACGCTATAAACCATTGCGCAACTTTATCTGTAATTTCAACCAGTTTAGGGCGCTTGGTTAAAGCGTTATGTTGCAGGCGTATAATTTGGTTTAAAAGCGTATTTTGACCAATTTTATTAATTTTTATTTCAATAACGCCGTCGTGGTTAACGCAACCAGCATAGACATTGTGACCAATAAATTTAGTGACAGGTTGGTGCTCCCCCGTCATCATTGACTCATCAACCGTGGTTTTGCCTTTAATAAGTTCGCCATCGGCAGGAATCGTTTCACCCGCTTTAATAAGTACTACGTCATTAAGTTTTAGTTTTTTAGCCGCAATTATAAGCTCTTCGCCACTTTCGTTAATGGTACGCGCTGTTAATGGCAGTAGTTTTTGTAAGTTGGCAGTAAATTCGCTCGCTTTTAAACGCGCTCTAAACTCAAGATATTTACCTAATAACAGTAAAAAGGTAAACATACACACAGATTCAAAATAGACCTCGCCCACTTGCATAAATGTGGCGTAACAACTTGCACCGAATGCGCCAAAAATAGCCAGTGATACGGGTAAATCCATATTGAGATGTTTTGCTTTTAAGCCATTTATAGCATTGGTCAGAAAGGGCAGTGCGCTGTATAAAACAACGGGAGATGCAAGTATTAAACTTATCCATCTAAAATACTGTTCAAAATTGCTATCCATACCCGAGAACATGCCAAAGTACATGGCAAATGCAAACATCATAACTTGCATGGTCATTAAACCAGCAACACCTAAGCGGCGAATATAGGCTTTGGCAGTTTGTTGTTTTTGCTGAGCTTCAACATCTGATTGAAACGGGTATGCTTTGTAGCCAATTTTAGCTAGGGAAGTAATAAGTTCACTCAATGGAGTGTTGGTTTTATCCCATAGGATCATCGCGCGGTTGGTGGATGTATTTACATCAACCCGTTTTACAGTATTTAAGTTTAAAAGTTGTTTTTCGATAAGCCATGCACAAGCAGCGCAGGTTATACCTTCAACGCTCAGTAATACCTCTGAGATATTATCGTTAGTAGCTATAAATTCGTCTTGAATATCTTCGTTGTCATAACTTTTTATAAATGCGAGTTGCTCAGGTACTAGCTGTTCTATTTTACCGGCACGTACGGTGCGGTATTTGTAGTAATCGGTCATACCTTGGTCAACAATATTTTGTGCAACAGCTTGGCAGCCAATGCAACACATTGGCTGAGCTATATCGTCAATTATAACGTTTGCGTTAAATCCGTTTGGCACACTTTCAAGGCAATGAAAGCAAGAGTTAGACATAGTTATTACTACTTATAATTAGGAGTAACTAAAACGGTTTGTTCAGTTGGTAACGTTATATTTTCTTTCATTTTCCAACTGCCATCTATTGGCTCAATAAATACTGAGTAGGCGCCTTGTGTATACTCATTAAGTAATGCAGTAAATTCCTGATTGGCATTAGGAGTAAGTGTTGCTTCAAAGTCATGCGCTTTAATGGTGCGATGATAAAACGAGAGCTTTAATACATGCACGTTACTGCTGTCGCCTTTTGTAAACTTAAAGCTTACACGGTCGTTGGTTACATTTAATTCGCCATGTAAATAAAGTGCTTTTGCTTTTTCAAACTTAGTCAGTTCTAAGTTTATTGCTTTACCTTTTTTGTAGTAGTCGTCAACAACCATATCTGGACCGTTACCTATTGCCGTAATAAATAAGCTAATACAGCCAATAATGGCAACTAACGGAAAAAAGATTAAAAACCAAGGCCAAAAATTTTTATACCACGGAGTAGGTTGCATAGTGTCTCTAAAATTAGTTTAGGAAGCGTTATTTTATAGGAATTATACGTAAAAGACTAAAAAAAAGCCTCACAGTGGAGGCTTTTTTGATCTGGATTAATCTATTGAATTAAATAAATTAATTTATAAACATTTTATTAACCGCGTGCTTATTTATCTTGCGATAAACTGTAAACATAGGCAGTTAATAAGTGAATCTTATCTTCACCTAAAATGTCTTTCCATGCAGGCATTACACCGGCACGGCCGTGGTTAAGCGTTTCTTCAACAGCACGTTGAGAACCACCATATAACCAAATGTTATCAGTCAGGTTAGGCGCGCCAAACGGTAGGTTATGTGCAACCGACCCTTTACCGTCAGCACCATGACATGCGGCACACATTGCAAACTTAGCGGCACCTGCGTCTGCGTCTTTTTGGTTAACAGTACGACCAGAAAGGCTCAGCACATGTGCTGTCATTTCTTTAACGCCTTGTTCGCCAAGAGCAGGACCCCAAGCTGGCATTGCTGCAATACGACCATAAAGAAGTGTTTCTTTAATTTTGTCAGGTGTTCCGCCATATAACCAATCTTTATCAGTTAGGTTAGGGAAGCCAGTACCACCACGTGCATCAGAGCCATGACATTGCGCACAGTTTTGTGAGAATAAACGCTGACCAATTTCAATGGCTACTTGGCCATCTGTTTGCTCATGTTTATTATCATTATCAAGTGCTACTTGCTGCGCTGCATCACCTTCAAATTTAGAATTAACTAAATCTAAAACGGGTACTTGTGCAAGTTTATTAAAAATAGGACCAAAGCGCTCTTCTGCAGCTTCGTACTCTTTATCAAGTTTTACAAAGCGACCATCCGCTTTTGCCTCTGCAACTGCTTTTTTAGATTCAGCTAAAGACGTAATACCTTGATTAGAACTAGTCCATTTACCAAAACCTTCCCAGTTACCTAAACCTGGGAAAGCTGCAAGGTAATATACCGACCAAGCAAAAGTTGCGAAAAACATGTAAGTCCACCATTTTGGTAGTGGATTATTTAGCTCTTCAATGCCGTCAAATTCATGTCCACAGCTTTCACCTTCTTCTACGCCTGCATAGTTTTTTAAGTTCCAAACTAATAAGCCAAAGATGATGCATAAGCATGCAAGGGTTAATACAATAACCCAAATACTCCAAAAGCTAGTCATTTTTCAGACTCCTTTTCCTCGTTAGAGAGCGTGTTGTCATGTTTTTTTTCATCTTCAAAAATGGCATTAGCAGCGCTGTCAAAACGAGTTTTGCTTCGCTTGCTATATGCCCATGCAACAATCACAATAAACAATACTAAAATTACCAGAGTTAAAATACCTCTGTATGTTCCGTAATCCATAATTTTTTACTTCAAGTGGGTACCAAGTTGCTGTAAATACGCGATGAGAGCTTGGATTTCTGTTGCGCCTTTGCCATCATTCATAGCATTAACTTTATCAACATCTGCTTGAAGCTCTGCATCATCGCCATAACCTAAACCCGGATGTTTTGGGTTTTCTGGGTTAATAGCAAAAGTATCACGGAAAAGTTGTAGTTTTTTCAGAGTAAGGCTTGTATCAACCGTATTCTCTGCTAACCAAGGAAAGCCTGGCATGTTTGACTCAGGAACCACAGCACGTGGATCAACTAAGTGAGCATAATGCCAATCGTCCGAGTAGCGCTTACCAACACGAGCCAAGTCAGGACCAGTACGTTTAGAACCCCATAAAAACGGATGATCCCATACTGATTCGCCTGCTACAGAGTAGTGACCATAACGCTCAACTTCATCACGAAAAGGACGAATCATTTGTGAGTGACAGTTAGAACAACCTTCACGCACGTAAAGGTCGCGGCCTTCCATTTCTAAAGCGTTAAGAGGGCGTAAACCCTCCACTGGTTTAGTTGTATCGTCTTGAAACATTAGCGGAGTGATCTCAACTAACGCGCCAAAGCTAATAGCAAAAACAGTCAGAATAGCCATAAGGCCAACGTTTTTTTCTACTATTTCATGTTTGTTTTGTGAATTTTTCTTGCTCATCATCTCACTCCGTTATGCTAATTGTGCTTGCGCGTCTAGTTTCAGAGATTCTTTCTCAGCTGAAATAGTGCGGTAAACGTTATAAGCCATAACTAACATACCCGTTACGATGAATACACCGCCTACAAAGCGCATGATATAGAAAGGATGCGACGCTTCTAAAGACTGCACAAAGCTGTACATTAATGTACCGTCAGCATTCACTGCACGCCACATTAGACCTTGCATTACACCAGAAATCCACATTGCAACAATGTATAAAACAACACCTACAGTGTGTAACCAGAAGTGGGTATTAACTAATTTAACGCTATACATACGACCTTGCGCGAATAACGCAGGAATTAAGTGGTAAATAGCACCAATTGAAATCATAGCAACCCAACCTAGTGCACCTGAGTGTACGTGGCCGATTGTCCAATCTGTGTAGTGAGATAACGCATTTACAGATTTAATTGCCATCATTGGACCTTCAAACGTAGACATACCGTAGAAAGACAATGAAACAACTAAAAAGCGTAGTACTGGATCAGTTCGTAGTTTATGCCACGCGCCAGATAGCGTCATAATACCGTTGATCATACCACCCCAAGACGGTACGAATAGGATAATAGACATAACCATACCTAAACTTTGCGTCCAATCAGGAAGCGCTGTGTAGTGAAGGTGATGAGGACCAGCCCAGATATATAATGAAATTAGAGCCCAAAAGTGAACTACCGATAAACGGTATGAGTACACTGGACGACCTGCTTGTTTAGGTACAAAGTAATACATCATACCCAAGAAACCAGCAGTAAGTAGGAAACCTACAGCGTTATGACCGTACCACCACTGAACCATAGCATCTACGGCACCTGCATAGATTGAATATGATTTAGTTAACGACACAGGCACTGCCATGCTGTTTACAATGTGTAGCACTGCAACAGTAATAATAAAGCCAGCATAGAACCAGTTAGCAACATAGATGTGCGACACTTTACGCTTAATTAAAGTACCAAAAAATACAATAGCGTAAACAATCCAAACCACAGCGATTAAAATATCGATTGGCCATTCAAGTTCTGCATATTCTTTTGAGCTAGTAATACCTAACGGTAGCGTTATTACTGCTAATACAATAACTAGCTGCCAGCCCCAAAAAGAAAAGGCGGCGAGTTTGTCTGAGAAAAGACGCGTTTGACAAGTACGTTGTACGACGTAATAAGACGTCGCAAAAAGTGCACTGGTACCAAATGCGAAAATTACTGCGTTCGTGTGTAACGGACGTAGTCGAGAGTAAGTTAACCATGGTGTATCAAAGTTAAGTGCTGGCCAAGCTAATTGGGCAGCAATCAGAACCCCAATACTCATGCCAACGATGCCCCAAATCACTGTCATAATAGCGAATTGGCGTACAACCTTATAGTTATACTCAGTTTGTGATGCTACTGTTTGGCTCATTTTCTGGCTTCCGCTGCAATAAATGCGTTTAGAAATGAATTACCCACCTTTAAAAGTGGGGCCTACTATTTTCTCAAGCGTGTTATCTAAAACTTTCAATACATGAAAGCTTCAGAAAAAAAACTTGAGAAACCCTTATTTTTTGCGGGTGAAATGATAAATTTTTTGGCCTAAAAAAGATAGGTCAATTACATAAAATTATGACATCAATCAATGTTTGTGAGCTTGTTGTTTATTTTTTGATACAGTTTGTGCCTAATTTGGCTTAATAGTAACACTCGCACTTGTTATTTGCAGTCGCGATTATTAGTATTTGTTTTTCTTTAGTGCGAAATTGTTATGCTTATATATAGATTAAGTTTATTCACGGCGATATTTTTTTTATTAACAGCATGTGATTTTTCCAAAAATACAGATGAAAAGTTTCTAGAAAATGTCACATGCACAGCCAATTTGCCTTGTACTTTTTCAAATGATGTTAAAGTATGGTTAAGCGAGAAAACCCTTTCTCCCGAAACTCCATTTACTATTTTTAGTGATTTGCCAACAAACCTTACAATTGAAGGTGCCAAGCTTAAAGGCATTACTATGTATATGGGTTACATTCCTCAGCAATTTAAAAAACATGATGGCCTGTGGCAGAGTAATACCATGGTTGGCATTTGTTCTGAGCAAAATATGCTCTGGAATTTAGAGCTAACAGTCAAAGATAATACAACCTCTTTAATACAAACACTAAATTACTCCTTTTATGTAACGTATTAGGCTCAATACCTAACTTTCATGCAATCCATTTACCATTAGCAATTTGCATTGTTATCCATACGATTATTCAAGCGAGAAGATCACTAAAACTGCTATTTGAATCAAGTAGCCAATTAAGTTTTTATAATATGAAACTAATTCAATAAAGACACAGTTTTAATTGTGGCTGAACAAAAAGTCTAATCAAAAAAACCGCAAAGTAGTCAAATAAAGCTATTTAAGCACCAAACATGGGTAAATTCGGTTAGTAATTAACATTTAGTTTTGCGGTTTTAATAATTTGCTGTGATTAACTTGTTAATTTATCTGAATTTGGTACATGATTCGATTAGTTACATTGAATTACAAAGTTGACCAGTTTGGTTTCAACTGTGTTATTTAAGTATCTTAAATTGTTTATGCTATTGATATTTAAGTGTATTTATTAGTTAACAATGAAACAAGTTGTAACGTATGTCCCCAAAAGAGTTGTTCTATTTTGTTGGCTGATAAAAAACGTACTGGCGTTAAGTTTTCGTTCAGTTAAAAGCGCCTAAGTTGCCCATCTGACTCACTATTCTTATAACAAGTGAGCATTACCAATAAAGGTAAACTTCAACAAGTAGGGTTCTTTCATGAAAAAATCAACTCTTGGCTTAGCTGTAATTGCAGCAATACCAATGTTCTCAAGTGTGCAAGTTTTAGCGGCTGACGAAGCAGCTACATCAATTGAAAAAATTCAGGTTACGGGCTCTCGTATTAACCGTACTGATATGGAAACAGCAAGCCCAATCACAGTTATCGGTGATGACTTCATTGCAAAAAGTGGTTTCACATCTGTTGCTGACATACTTTCTACTCAGCCATCAGCTGCTGGTATTAGCTTAGGCGCTTCAAGTAATAATGGTTCAGGTGGTTCTGCGACAGTTAACTTACGTGGTATGGGTTCGCAACGCACACTGGTATTATTAAATGGTCGTCGTATGGTTTCTTCAGGTACCGGCGCAGATTCTTCTGTTGATTTAAATACCATTCCTGTAGCAATGATCAAATCTATCGAAATCTTAAAAGACGGCGCGTCTGCAGTATATGGCTCTGATGCTATTGCTGGTGTTGTTAACATCATAACAAAGAAAGATTTTGAAGGTTCAGAGCTTAACGTTGAAGGAAGCCGCACTACAAAAGGTGATGGGAATAACTACGGTGTTAGTTTATTACACGGAATGAATATTGCCGATGGCAACTTAGTTGTTGGTGCTCAATACTCAAACCGTGGTGAAGTAATTCAGTCGGATCGTCGTTTTGTAGAGCCTGGCGAGTCTTCATTTATCCCTGAAGGAACACTGGGTGGCAGAACTTACCAGGGTAATGGTGTTTTTGCAGATAGAACTACTTCATACGACTTCACAACATCAAGCTATGCTCAAACACCTAATGAGCTATACAGCTTATTTACTAGTTTTGACAAAGAGCTAGACTCAGACACTACATTTAATGTTGATTTGATGTATACACGTCGTGAATCTAATCAACAACTTGCACCACAACCAGCAAGTATTGATTTAAGTACTTCTAGCTTGGATTCAACTTACACAGATAGCTTCCGTGACGCAGATACAGGCGATCTTGCTGACTCTTTAGAGTACAGAAGAAGAATGGTTGATGCTGGTCCTCGTATTTATGAGCAAGAAACTGACACTTACCGTGTATCTGTTGCATTACAAGGTTTATTAGATAACGATGCAAGCTGGGATGTAAGTGCAACTTACGGCCGTAATGACTCAAAAGATAAAGTTCAAAACTCAATTAATGCAAGTCGAGTTGAAGAAAGCATTTATGCAAACCAAGCTCTTTGGTTCAGCGGTGATTCTTTAGATCGTAGCTTATTAACATCTAACGATTCAATTTATACTGAGTCAAACGAAGGTGGTAACGAGCAATTTATTCTTTCAGCTGGTTATAGCGCAGTAACAGAAAGTGATATTGGTTACGCAATCGGTGTAGAAAACCGCTTTGAAAGTGGTTACTACACACCAGATCTAATTACTCAGCTTGGTGAGAGCACAGCTGCACAACAAGATCCAACTGAAGGTGATTTCTCAGTACAGTCTATCTACTTTGAAACATCTATGCCGGTATTAGAGACTGTTACCCTTGAAGGTGCTGCTCGCTACGATAACTACTCTACCTTTGGTGGCGAAACAACGTGGAAACTTGGTGCAACGTGGAATGTAACTGAAGAGTTTATGGTTCGTTCTGTATTAGCTACTGGCTTTAGAGCACCAAACGTATCAGAACTGTTTGGTGGTAACTCAGGTTCGTACGATTACCTAGCTGATCCATGGGGCAACGAACAAGATGCTCAAATACTTGTAAACTACACAAGTGATAACGATCTTAAAGCCGAAGAAAGTCGCTCTTTCACTTTTGGTATGGTTTGGGAAGTAGCTGACGGTTTATCAACAACTCTAGATTACTGGAAGTTTGATATTACTAATGCGATTACTCGCTTAGATGTTCAAAACGAAATGAATAGCTGTTTTGCAGGTGACTCAGAATCATGTTCATCAGTAAACATCACACAATCTGGTGACTTATCTAACCTAAGTTCAGCACTAACTAACGTAGGTTCTCAAGAAACGTCAGGTGTTGATTGGAATATTAGCTACTCTGCAGATAACTACCGTATAAACCTTGATACAACTTATTTAATTAAGTTTGAAGAAGATGACATTAATTACACAGGTACTATTGATGGCAACATCGGTGGTTACTCTAAAATAAAGTCTAACCTTTCAGTTAATTACGATCTAACTGATTCATTAAATATCCTTTATAACGCAAGATTCCTTCGTGGAATGGATGGTGACTACTACGGTGAAAACTTTAGTACTGACAACGTTATTTACCACGATATTTCAATGAGCTACAACTTGAATGATGCATTACGATTTACTGGTGGCATGAACAACATTTTCGATAAAGAGCCTGAGAAAGTATTAGGTGGTAACGATATGGGTACTGTTCCAGAAGTTTATGATGTAATTGGTTCACGTGTTTTTGCAAGTGTAAACTACAAGTTTTAACTAGCACATTAATCGTATTAAGGCTCAGTATTTACTGAGCCTTTTTTATTGAACAAAACAAAGGAGACAAGTACACTAAAACGATATTTTAGAAGGAGAACTGATTGTTAAAACAAGATGAAAACTTATCTTTTGTCATTGAGCCAGAACTAACTCCTCGTTCTGAACAGCGCATAGATCTGTATTTTTCTATCCCTAATGAAATGGGGATTAATCCGCAAACGCTTACCGAAGAATCTTACTTTAATAACCACTTTAAATCACATTTAGCATACAACGCTAACAATATACACTTGCCATTAGTACGAAGCCGCTTTGTGAGTAAAAACAAAGGTGAGCAGCAAGATTACCGTCAAAACCTTAATTTATTTTGTTACCAAGTGCGTTTAGCCCTTGATGCCGACATTAAAGACGCGTTAAAAATTGATGAAGCAGAAGACTTTTATAAACGCGCTAACGAAGTATATGAACAAAGTGAAGGCCTCTTAAAAAAGCTGCGTCGCTACACGCCAGATGACGAAAAACTACTTCCATTTTTTACCAATGCTGACAACTATTTAAGTTGGCATGTTGAGCAATCATTTTTAAAGCTTTTAGATGAAGGCCCACGTAGTAGCGATTATGCAAAAGAGCGTAACGATTTACTGCAGTTTTGTAAAAACGAAAATACGTACCGAGCAGAGAAAAGCTACAATTCTGAAACCACCATGCAAGACGCAAATCGAATAACAAATAAAATGCGCTTGTTACAACGTTTAATTGAGCATGGCGTTATATTACAGCGCCAAACGCGTTTTCTTAACAGCTACCTTAAACGATTAGTTAAAGGCACTGTAACAGCTGTTATCATGGCATTTGTGATGGTTGTGATACTTAATGCCCGCTCAACGTTTACTGAAGTCACCGCGACGCTTATTTTAATTTTGGGGGTCATTTACGGACTACGTGAAATATTTAAAGAAGACATTACACGTATGATCTGGCGAGCTATTGTACAAGGGCGACCTAAGTGGCGATTTAGTTTTAAAAATAGTATTACCAAAGACAAAATAGCGAGTCAGCTAATTTGGCTTGAATACACACGCTTTAAAAAAATACCTAAAGAAGTTAGATCTATTTTTTCAAAGCGTCGTCAGCAAAATAAACAAGCCGCGCAGTGGTTACACTTTGCAAGTGAGACACGTGTTAGTGCAAAAGAATTTTTACCCGGTTACGATACACTGCAACAAACACTGCAATTTAGTCTTGCACCATTTGCGCGTTATTTAAAGCGTGGTGAAGGGAAGTTATATCATTTAGATAGTAATAAAATTTCTAAGCAGGCGGTTGAACGGCGCTACCAACTTAACATGGTGCTTGTGCTGACTGAGGAAGATAGAACACTTTACCAACGCTATAAAATAACGTTAAATCGCAGTAAAATCGTTAATATTGAGCTTATTTACTCTAAAAAGTAAGCTTATGAGTAAAAAAGGGACTGGTAAAATCAGTCCCTTTTTTAAATTTTATTTAGCTAAACCATGTTTGCTGTATAAAGTTACTTTGTTTGATACTAGCGTGATCTCGATATTTTTCGCTTCATCGCCCCACACACAATTAGTATGCAGTGTTTTTTCAACACAGTTATCTGCACTGCCTAAAATGGTTTCAACTTCAGTCTTATCCATACCTACTTTAATTTTTTCGTAGCTTTCAAGGCTTACTTTAGAACAAGCCGCAAGGCTTAATGTAGCTGCGATGATAAGGAGTTTTTTCATTGTTATATCCTACTTAGTATTAATGTTTGAATTTTCTGATTTGGACGATCATGCCCATTCGTGGGTGGTCAAAGTAATGTACTTCACCACTTATTACACGTCTAAACTGAGAAAAGCGGGCTGACTCTATGTCGCCATTTTCTAGCTTTTGGCTAATATCAAAATTAGCTGTAATGTATAAATAATGTCGTAAGTGTATTTTAAATAAGCCATCTAGTTCCCATTCTGCTTTTGATTGGTCTGGGTCGTTAAATAGTTCAGGTTGTGAATTTAATAAACTTACAAAATCAGGATTTGAATAGCTAGGGGTTACGTTAGAATCACTTTTAAGGTGTTTACCTGCTATTAAATGCATACTTGGAGCACGCGACTTACTTGCGCCTTCAAAGCGCCAACCAGTATGCAGTATAGGTGTTAACCCTTTGCGATCTAGCTGTTGGTACTGCGCTTTAAATTGCAGTTGTTCTGGCGCTAATAAATAAGTTTGCTGCATATCATCTTTAGCGGGGGCTAGAGGTGTAATAGGTAGCTCATCATAGCTTTGTAGGTAGTTTGTACTGTCACCGCATACACCCGATTGCGGGTTTGAATTAACTAAGGAATCGGTAAAAGAGCGTTTTTGAAAACGCTCATCGCCATCTATACAGGCTTGCATTGCTTGCTCTGTGTAAAGTGGCGTCATTAAATCTAGAGAATTTTTATCCTCAATAGCTTTGTGCTTAAGGGTAAAGTCTTCTTGTAAATATGGAGCAGGGCGCTGTTTAAATACCAGCACCTCAACCTCAAACCAACGCTCTGCAAATGCAGTGCTACTAAATAAGCAGCATAAAATAACAAGCGATTTTTTTAGCAACATTAATGGCTAACCTTTTTTTCGAAATCTGCAATCATTGCAGTGACCATTTTTAAGCGTTCGCGGGCATTAGCCTCACTAATTGCAAAGCGCAGTTTATTCGCGCCATCCATTTTGTACACCTTAGGCGCACTTTGTATCAAACCTATAATGAAGCTAGGGTTAACCTTGGTATCTTGGCTAAACTCAAAGTAACCGCCCTTAGGGTTTGCTTCAATCTTTGTTATACCCAAGTTACTGGCCTGCATTTTAAGCTGTTGTAAGCTAAACAAGTTTTTAGCAGCATCTGGCAGCAAACCAAAACGGTCTATCAACTCAACTTGCAGTTCATCCATGTCATCAAGGTTAGCACAACTTGCAACGCGCTTGTACATACCTAAACGTGCATTTACATCGTGTATGTAATCATCAGGCAATAGTGCAGCCAGTTTTAAATCCACTTCGGTTTGCTTTTTAAGTAGGTTTTCAAGTGTTGGTTCTTTACCTTCACGTAGCGCATTTACAGCTTGCTCGAGCATTTCCATGTACAAGCTAAAACCGATAGTTTGCATTTGACCAGATTGATCGTCGCCAAGTAACTCACCCGCACCACGAATTTCTAAATCGTGTGTTGCTAGGGCAAAACCTGCACCTAAATCTTCTAACGATTCGATCGCTTGTAAGCGTTTACTCGCATCTTTAGAAAGGGCTTTTGGGTCACCTGTTAGTAAATAGGCATACGCTTGATGATGGCTTCGGCCAACTCGCCCACGTAATTGGTGTAACTGTGCAAGGCCGAGTTTATCTGCTCTATCCATAATAATGGTGTTGGCTGTAGGTACATCGATACCGGTTTCGATAATCGTGGTACATACCAACACGTTGTATTTTTGATGATAGAAGTCAGTCATTATTTGCTCAAGTTCTTGCTCGCGCATTTGACCGTGAGCTGAGGTGACGCTTGCTTCAGGCACCCATTCACTGATCTCTTGTGCAACACGCTCAATAGTTTCTACATTGTTATGTAAAAAGTAAACTTGGCCACCGCGTTTAATTTCACGCAGTACCGCTTCGCGTATTAGTTCTACATCGCGTTGGCGTACAAAGGTTTTAACCGCTAAACGTTTAGCAGGCGGGGTCGCGATAATTGATAAATCACGCATGCCACTCATAGCCATATTAAGTGTACGCGGTATTGGCGTTGCAGTGAGTGTAAGTATGTCTACATCGGCACGTAGTGCTTTAATTTTCTCTTTTTGGCGTACACCAAAGCGATGTTCTTCATCAACAATGAGTAAACCTAAGTCGTTAAACTTAATGTCTTGCTGAATAAGTTTATGTGTACCAATAACAATATCGAGCTTACCGTTGGCCATTTTCTCAAGCGTGTCTTTTTGTTCTTTAGTGGAGTTAAAACGCGAAAGTACACCAACTTCAATAGGAAAATCAGCAAAACGGTCTTTAAAGTTTTCAAAGTGTTGTTGAGCCAGCAAAGTGGTAGGCACTAAAATTGCCACTTGTTTATCATCGTTAACCGCTACAAAAGCAGCGCGCATGGCTACTTCTGTTTTACCAAAGCCTACGTCACCACACACTAATCGGTCCATGGCTTGCTTTGATTGCATATCACCTAACACTGCTTCTATGGCGCTTCGCTGATCGTCAGTTTCCTCAAATGGGAAGCTATCGCTAAATTGGCGATATGCTGGTGCGTCTAAAGTAAATTTATTACCTGGTTTTGCTTGGCGTTGTGCATAAATGTCGAGCAATTCGGCGGCAACATCGCGGACTTTTTCAGCCGCTCGCTTTTTAGCTTTTTCCCATGCATCTGAGCCAAGCTTATGCAGCGGGGCGCTGGCTTCTTCACCACCCGAGTAGCGGCTTAGCATATGTAGCGCCGATACTGGCACGTACAATTTAGCTTCACTTGCATATGTGATGGTAACAAACTCAGTAATTACACCTGCAGCATCAATTGTTTGCAAACCCTGATAGCGACCAACACCATGATCGAGATGCACAACAGGCTGACCTTCCTTAAGCTCGGCTAAGTTACGAATGAGCGCATCTTGGCTGGCTTCGTACTTGTGCTTGCGGCGTCTGCGCTGAGAGACTTTAATGCCTAGCAGTTCTTGTTCGGTAATAATAGAAAGGCTGGGTTTAGTGCCCAGTACTACACTTTGCTCGAGCGGACTTACTATTAAACCTACGTCACTCGCGCTTTTTGTAAATTGCTCAAGTGTTTCAAATTCTTTAAATTTTAAACCGCTTGGTTTTAAAATGCTCAGTAATGATTCGCGACGACCATCGGATTCAACACTGAGTAATATGCGGCCTTTTTTCTTTTTTTGCTCTGCTACATAATTTATAAACGCGGCATAAGGTTCATGCTGCTTATGATCAATTCTAATCGCTGGTAGCTCGCTAACGCTTAAGTTTTTATTGCCCGCTTTAGTACCAAGCTTTGCAAGAGATAAACGAATACGTGCAAAATTGCCTAAATTAGAAAACAGCTCTTCAATAGGCTGATAAAGCGCATTGGGTTCAAGTAATGGACGAAGTGGGTCAACTCTGCGGTTCTCATAGCGTACATTTACATCGTGCCAAAAGTTATCTGCCGCGTGCTCTAAATCACCCAGCTGCATAACAGTTGTCGTATCTGGCAAGTAGTCAAAAATAGTCGCTAGCTTTTCAAAAAACAACGGCATGTAGTATTCGATACCGGCAGGCCAGTTACCTTTGCTTACTTGCATGTATACAGAGTCTTGCTGCGAGCTTGCACCAAATTTTTCGCGGTAGCTTATTCTAAAACGTTCAATATCAGCGTCGTTAGTAGGAAATTCATGCGCTGGAAGTAGCTCAATTTTATCTACTTTTTCATCAGAACGCTGCGTTTCTACATCAAATAAGCGAATTGTGTCGAGTTCGTCATCAAAAAAATCGAGTCTAAATGGATGCGGGCTGCCCATTGGATATAAGTCAACGATAGAGCCGCGTATAGCGTATTCGCCGTGCTCCATTACTTGTTGAACATTTAAATAACCAGCTTGCTCTAGGTTGTCACGAAAGTTATGTGTGTCTAGCTTGTCGCCCACTTTAAAGTTTATTGTTGAACCGTAAATAAACGAGGCCGGGGCTGTGCGCAACATTAAGGTAGATACAGGCACAATTAACACACTTTGTTGTTCTTTTTTTAAGGTGTTTAAAGTGGCTAAACGGGCTGAAATAATATCTTGATGGGGAGAAAAGTGATCGTATGGCAGAGTTTCCCAATCAGGAAATACCATTACTGGGTTATCGGGTAATAAATATTCTAATTCTGTTTCAAGGCGCAGTGCGCTTGGTGTATCAGGCGTAACAATCAAGACTAAGTTGTCTTGTTGTTTAACGCCTTCAGCAATGGCAATACTTAAACCACTTCCGCTTAGCTGGCCCCATTGAATTTTATCTTTTTGAGATTTTACCCAAGGCAAGGCTGCCCATTGCTCAAACGCCATTTATTACTCCATTTATAGTTGGCTCTTAGCAAGTAAGAGCCATCTTGAGTTAAGATTACCTAGTCTCGGTATATTTTTGTTAGGTCTTTATAGTGATCAATTCGTCGGTCACGTAGGAACGGCCAAATACGTCTTACGTTTTCTGAGCGTTTTTGATCAATTTCAACCACTAAAATTTGCTCATCAGTATTATTAGCCTCTGCTAATAATTCACCTTGTGGGCCTGCAATGAACGAATTCCCCCAAAACGCAATACCATCGCTTTGCGCACTTGGGTCACTTTCATGGCCGACACGATTACAGCTAATTACTGGTACACCATTGGCAACAGCATGGGCACGCTGACTAATAACCCACGCATCTTTTTGACGAGTTTGCTCAGCAATGTCGTCGTTAGGATCCCAACCAATAGCGGTTGGGTAAATTAACACTTCAGCGCCTGCCATTGCCATTAAGCGGGCAGCTTCAGGAAACCATTGATCCCAACATACTAGCACGCCTAATTTACCCACCGAGGTTTGAATAGGCTCAAAACCGATATCACCTGGGGTAAAGTAGAATTTTTCGTAAAAACCAGGGTCATCAGGAATATGCATTTTGCGGTATTTACCCGCAATACTGCCATCTTGTTCTAATACAACCGCGGTGTTGTGATAAAGGCCCGTAGCGCGTTTTTCAAATAAAGAGGCCACAATAACAATGCTTAGCTCTTTAGCAAGCCCACCTAAGGCGTTACTGCTAGGGCCTGGAATGGTTTCGGCTAAATCAAATACGTCAACATTTTCGGTTTGGCAAAAATAGAGGCTTCGGTGTAGCTCTTGAAGTACAACCAGTTTTGCACCTTTTTGAGCGGCTTCACGAATGGCACTCATTGATTTTGCCATATTGTGCTGAGCGTTATCGGTATTGCTTTGTTGCACTAACGCAACGGTTAATTTTGCAGGGCTTGTCATTGTGCTGCTCCAGCTAAAAATCCACGAGGTAATTGCATTGTAATACAGTGCAGGCTGCCAAATTGTTCAATTATTGGTTGGCAATTAACGCCAATAATAGTGTGTTGTGGGTATGCTTTTTGAACTTGTGCTAGAGCACGTTCATCATTGGCATCATTATACGTTGGCACAAGCACAGCATTATTAATAATTAAGTAGTTAGCGTAGGTAGCCGGTAAGCGTGTTTGCTCATCGTCATACGCGGCTTTTGGCCACGGTAACTCAATTAAGTTATATGGGGTGTTATCGGCAGTTTTAAAGGTTCTTAGTTGTTTTTCCATTGCATCAAGTGCGCTAAAGTGCTCATCAGTTTTATCGTCACACTGCACATATACAAGGGTATTATTTGGAGCAAAGCGCACTAAGGTATCAATGTGGCTGTCGGTGTCATCACCGGCTAAATAGCCATGATCAACCCATAAAAAATGTGTTGCGCCCAAGTGCTCTTTTAAAAGTACTTCTATGTCAGCAGGGTTTAAATCTGAGTTACGGTTTTTGTTAAGCAAACATTCGCTGGTTGTTAGCAACACACCATGCTCGTTTATTTCAATACCGCCACCTTCAAGTACCATATCGAGCGCTTGATATTGGTTGTTTGTGCTACTTAGCTCTTTTACCAAAGTACGATTAATTTGATTGTCTAATGCGCTTTCAAATTTATTGCCCCAACCATTGAAAGTAAAATCATATACTTTTAGTTGCTCTGGTGAATCAATAGCGGCGCAAGTAAGCGGACCATGATCGCGCGCCCACGTATCGTTAGTAGGCGTTACTACAAAATGAACACGATTAAGAGAGATGTTAGCGCTATTTAGCAATGCTGTAATATGCATTTTTAAGGCACTGTTATGTGCCACAATAACAAGCTGTTGCTGCGTTGTTATATATTTAGCAAGCTCAACATACACAGGTTCTACACGTGCTAAATTATCAGCCCAATCGGTGTCTTTATGAGGCCACGTAAGCATAACAGCGTCTTGCTTGGCCCATTCTGGTAAAAGTCTAAAGTTCATGAATTTTATATACTAATTAAGATGACACTAGTTTAGCATTTTACAAAAAGATGTCAGCTAATTATCGTTGTTTGAATCATCTTGGGCTAGTTCTAATTCTTGACGTTTTTTAAGTTGGCGGGTTTGAGCATGTAAACTCGCTCTAACAATTAGTTCTTGGTCAGTGGTTCTAATAGCGGTGAAAAGCAGGGTGTATTGATAATGTTCGCTATCTTGTTTTTCTACTGCCACAACTTCGGTGTAACAATAAACCGCAGAGGCTTCGTGGTGCAAAAATAGCTTAGTTCTGAATGATTGGCCAATTGAGTGTACTTCAGGAGAAGTAAAGCGAATACCACCGCCGCCGTAACTATCACATTGGATTGCATTATCTTGCGCTTGTTCTGAGGCCAAAATATGGCTCATTATTAAATCTATTTTACGTGACTGCGCTTGTAAAAATGTAGCTAGCTCTTGTGCTATATCGCCTAAGTTACGCAGTGGGCGTAACGAGCTTTGCTCAAGCTCACTCACTTCATTAGCTAATCTAAATAGTGGGGGGATATCGTCTTCAAGCTCAAGCTGCGATTTAGGAATTTGTCCGTTCGATACGGCGAATAAATTTACTCTTATACTTTCATTAATTTGAAAGTACTGCTCAAACTCACCTAATCTTTCACTATTCATTATGTTCTCCACCACGTATTTATTTAATAGTAGCGTTGTGAGTACTAAATTGCTAGCAGATAAAATAACGCATAGCGGGCTAAATGCTTTGTTTACATTCAATTTTTTAACATACAGATTATGAAAATAAATACACTAAGACATATTTAGGGTTAGTTATAAAAAAGCGGCCAATGTCATCCTAACATTGGCCGCTTGGGTATTGATTCATCAGCACATACTTATTTAAGTAGAGCGGCTAATTCATGTAAATCTTTCACCACGTGATCTGGCTTTTTAGCTAATGGGTAAAGTGCTTTACCAGGGCGAGCTATAAACGTAGTTTGTAAGCCTGCTTCTTTTGCGCCAGCAACATCCCAGCCATGGGCTGCAACCATCATTGCTTCATTTGGTGCTACGTTTAACTTTTTAAGTACCCACTCATAAGCACGTAAATCAGGTTTGTAAATTTTAATATCTTCAATGCTGTAACGCGCATCAAAGTAAGACATTAAACCAGCGCTTTCAAATTGTGCCTTTACACCCTTGTTTGAAGAATTTGTAAGGCTTACTAATTTATAGCCTTGCGCTCTAAGTTTTGCCAGTCCTTCTTTAACATCAGAATGTGGTGGTAAAGTTAGAAGTGGTGTAACAATCGCTGTTTTGGCTTGTTCACTAGTAATATCAATATTATTGTTTTGCGCAACCATAAGAAGTGATGCCACGCCGATTTGTCCGAAGTCGTGATAACTACCGCTTACAGTATCTACTAGTGAATAGTGCAACATAGTTGAAAACCACAGCGGTAATAAATCTTCACGCCCGCCTAGTGCTTTACCAATAGAGGTACGCATTGACGTTAAATCAAGTAGGGTTTCGTTTACATCAAAAATAAGCACTTTAGGCTTTGTTTGTTCTTTTGCTTCATCAGCGACTGCATAACCTGATACAAGGCTTGTGCCTACAAGTAGTGAAAGAGTCAGTGTTTTTAACGATTTTAAAATAGACATTAATTTTTCTCCGATTCAAGTGCTGCCATAACATCAATAGGTTCTGCGCGTAGGGTGTAGTCTTCACTTAAGAATGCGTATGTAATAACACCATCTTGATTTATTACGTAAGTAGCAGGTAGCGGTAATTTAAAGCTTTTATCGCCGTAGTAGTGTTCAAAATCAATACCAAATTGTGTGTATAACGCTTGAATACGCTCATCAAGTGTAAACAATAAACCAAATTGCTCAGCTACTTTATTGCTCACATCTGAAAGCACATCAAACTCAAGGTCGTTTTTTTGTGCAGTTGAGAGAGTTTCATCAGGCAGTTGTGGTGATATTGCGACTAACTGAGCATTTTGAGTTTTAAATTGCGGTAAGTAGTCATTAAGTGCTTTTAGCTCTAAATTACAATATGGGCACCAGCCACCACGATAAAAGCTAATAATTACCGGGCCTTTTTTTAATAAATCCGCAAGCTCAATCTTTTCGCCTTTATGATTGGCTAGGCTGAAGTTTTCTACTTTTTGACCAATTTGCAACGCATTGTCTTTAATATGCTGTGCAATAAGCTCTTCGTTTGTAGTGTTCATTAATGCTAAAACGTCAGCCGGTAACTTGGCATCTTTTTGTACGTTATAGGCATCTATTTGCGCTTTTAAACTCATGATTGAACCTCAATAATTAGACTATTTGCAATTATAGTGTTTTACATATTTAAATAAACATTGCAAAACTGAAAGCTTCATTCGAAAATGTTAAACATTAAAAAGTGCACAATGGCATCTTTATGTATAATTTAAGCGACCTAGAAACATTTATAGCAGTAGTTGAAAATAAAGGGGTGCTTGCTGCTGCGCGTGAGCAGCGTTTATCGCCTGCAACGGTAAGCCATCGCTTAAGTAAATTAGAACGTGAGCTTGCAACAGTACTTGTTTTTAGAGATAGCCGACGAGTACGGTTATCTCCCGCAGGTGAAATATTTTATACGCGAGTTGGCGCTATAATGGAGGCGCTGCACGACGCTGAGCATAGTATTGGTGCGCGTAGTTCATCTGTGAGTGGTTTATTACGCGTGACTATGCCCCCTTGGATTTTTTCAAAATACGTAATGCCAAGACTCAATGAGTTAGAGCAGGCCTATCCTGAACTAAAACTTGATTTTTTAATTACTGATCATTTTGTAAATGTGGTTGATGACGCACAAGATGTGGCAATTCGTGTAGGACAATTAAATGATTCCGGTTTACTGTCACGGAAAATAGTAAACAACAAACGTATACTTTGCGCAGCTCCTAGTTACATAAAAAAATATGGCATGCCTAAAAGCTTAGCTCAATTGAGCGAACACTATTGGGTTTGCCTGCCGTGGCAGCGCCAATTAAAGCTTTTTGATGAACAAGGTAAAACACATACTTTTAATGCAAGAACACGCTTTACTATTTCTAATTCCGACAATATGACTCAAGCAGCCATTGCAGGTCATGGCATTGCAATTAAATCAATGATAGCTATTCATGAAGATATTAAAAATGGCATTTTAGTTGAAGTTATGCCCGGTGTAATGGCACAAGATGATGCACCAGTTTGGTTTTTGCGTCCGCAAAATAGCTTAACTACCCGCAAAACCGATGTATTTTATGACTTTATGAAATCACTATTTTTGAGCTGCGAATAAGCGTTTAAATGAGCGTTTTACTCCAGTTAAAAACAAATAACCAGTAAGCTCGGCAAGTAAGGCAACTATAATAGCTGCAACAATGGCGGCTATAATAGAGTCTTTTTTTAAAATGATTTGACCTTCAAAGCGTTGCCACACTTGTTGCTTTACATCGCTCATGCCACTGATCATAGTAAAAATATATGGAGATTGCGCAAACCTATTTACAGCGATTTGTAAGTCTTGTTGTCGTGTGTAAAGTGTACTGATATTACTTGCACCTTTATTCACAATCCCATCATCAATATTTTTATAGTGTTTAATTAGCTTATTTAAATCATTATTAAAATACTTAGCTGCATCGTTTTTAAAAGGTGCAATGGCACTATTAGCTTCAATTAATTGGGCTGATAATGCTTGGCCAAAATCGCTTATAAATGCAGGGATTTGCACTCCAAGTAGTAAACCGAATGCAAAGAAACTAAGTCGGATATAATCTAAAAATTTACTCATTTATCTTCCTATCCATTTAAATAACCCAGAATTAACATTTGAGCTTGTTTTTATATCAAAAACTCGTAATCTATTGGTAATAAAAATAACAACAAAAATAACAACAGGTGGATGTTAAGGATGACGAAAAAAGTAAAATTCACGTCAACATTTGTTGATATATCTAAACAGCTCAAACGTTTTGTATCGCGCATTGTTCAACCCGACGATGTAGAAGATATTGTGCAAGAAACCTTTGTAAAAAGCTATGAAGCTGATTTAAAACAAGACATCCAGTTTACCCGCAGTTACATGCTTAAAACAGCAAAACACCTAGCACTTAACCATATAGCTAAGTGGGACAACAAATTTAATGATTCGTTAGAAAACGATAACGAATTACCCGTATTACTTAAATCAATGAAGCTTGAAGATGAATACACATCTAAAGAGCGCTTTTTACTTTTTTGTAGAGCTACTGAGCAACTAAGCTCATCGATCCGTAAATGCTTTATATTAAAAAAAGTTTACGGCATGAGCCAAAAAGAGATCGCAGACCAAATGCAGTTAAGCCAAAGCACTGTTGAAAAACACATTGCCAAAGGGTTGTTACAAACCATGTTGTACATGCGTGAACATGAGCAAGGCTCTCAAACGCATCCTAAAGCTCAAGCACACCCTATATCAGTTAAGAGGGTCGCAGAATGAGTAATGTTCATCAATTTAATTCAAAAGATTTAATTTTAGAAAAGTCATGTGATTGGATAAGCGCGATTGATCGTGGTTTAACTGATGATGAAAAAGAGCAATTTAAATTATGGATGATGCAAAGCACCGCTCATCAGGACTCTATTTATGAGCTTGCCCAGTTGTGGGATGAACTTTCGGTATTAAATGAATTAAGTCATTTATTCCCTCAGCGTGGCAATACTAAATCATCAAAAAATAAGTGGATGTTTTCTTACTCAATTGCAGCGAGTTTATTTGCAGCGTTAATGGTATGCAGCTACTTATTAATTAATTTAGAAAATGGCTATAACCAAGAGCTTGCAAAAGTTAATTACACTAAAATTTACAAAACAAAAGTAGGTGAGCAAGCAACCTATGTATTGCCAGACGGCACTATAGTGCAGCTTAATACTAATAGCTTACTAGAAGTTGCTTATAGTAAAGGTCGTAGGCAATTGCTGCTAAGCCGTGGAGAAGGGCGTTTTAATGTAGCAAAAGATGCTACGCGCCCGTTTAGTGTTATGGCGGGAGATAAAAGTTTTACCGCTCTGGGTACTGTTTTTAATGTACAGCGCAATACTTCGTCAGATTTAGAGCTTGTTGTTACCGAAGGCAAAGTGATGATCACCGACCCTAGTGTAGCGGTTGACGCAAATGACTTTAAAGATTATCAGCTTGCAGATAACAGCACGCAAAAAATTCGTCAAATTAATGCCAATATTGTTATCTCAGGCGAAAAAGTAATTATAGAGCAAAGCGTTACAAAACCAATTACCCAGCTTTCAATGAACGACGTACAACGCGATTTGGCATGGCAAAATGGCATGCTTATTTTTAATGGAGAAGAGCTAAGTGATGCGTTAAATGAAGTAAGTCGCTATACCGCCACACGTTTTGAGCTTTCATCAGACGAGCTCGCCAGTATTAAAGTAGCTGGGGTATTTAAAGCAGGTGACGTTGAAGGTTTACTAGAGAGTTTACAGACTAATTTTTCTATTGATCATGAGCGTTTAGGTGAGCATGTAGTAACGCTAAAACACCATACAGAATCATAAGTAGACGTTATGAAAATCAGACTAATGCTAGCTAAAGTTGCACCTATAAAGATTAAACGTAAAAAAAACATTAAAAAAAAGAAACAAAACCATAGAGGATTTTTGTTTGTCAGCTGTTTATATAAGTTGCGCAGTAACCAAACGCATTTATTGAGTGGATTGAGTGTGCTTGTACCGGCTATTTTTAGCTTGAGTGTACAAGCCGCAACTCAAACCACTGGGCAAATGGTGCAATTTGATATAAAAGCGCAGCGAGCAGACAAAGCCTTAATTGAATATGCTAAACAAACAGAGCAAACCGTGGTGTTTTCTTATGAGTTGGCAAAGCAGTATGATGCAAATTCAGTTTATGGATTTTACACTCAGCTAGATGCCCTAGAGGCATTACTAGGTGGGACTGAGCTCGATGCGGTTGTTGATCAAAATGGTTTACTGAGTATAAAACTCAAACAAATCAACAGGAATGATAACAACATGATGAAGCTTTCAGCGGTCAGTGCAGCAGTATTACCAGCTTTACTTGCAGTAAATTCGCAAGGTGTAAACGCAGCAGAAGAAGTCGCTCAAGAAAAAATTGAAAAAATTGCTATTGTCGGTAGCCGTGTAGCAGGACGTTCAGTTGAAGATTTACCCGTTCCAGTAGATATCTTAAGTGCAGAAGCGCTTGAAAATACAGGCCAAACAGAAGTTGGTCGTATGCTACAGTCTATCGCCCCTTCATTTAACTTTTCAAGCTCTGCAATTAGTGACGGTACTGATGCTTTAAGACCTGCGACACTTCGCGGTTTGGGCCCCGATCAAACATTGGTTTTAATTAACGGCAAACGTCGTCACCAAGCAAGTATTATTCATATTAATGGTTCTGTTGGGCGTGGTACCGCAGGTACTGACATGAATGCAATTCCAGCCTCTGCAATTAAACGCATTGAAGTATTACGTGATGGCGCTGCTGCTCAGTATGGTTCTGATGCAATTGCAGGTGTTATTAATATTGTGCTTAAAGATGGTAGCGAAGGTGGTAAAGCGGCTATTAACTACGGTCAATATTCTGAAGGCGATGGCGAAACCATTAACCTTGATTTTAATAAAGGCTTTGCGCTAGGTGATGACGGTTATTTAAATACAACTATCAATTACCGTGACCGTGCACCGACTAACCGTGCAGGTTTACATGGCTCTTGTCAGTTTTATGGTTGTACAGAACTAAGTGACGGTACTTTACTTGCTGGCGATCCGCGTGAGCTGACAGCCGATCGTGATACTTTTAGAATTGGTGATGCTGATTCGCAGCAGTTTGGTTTAACAATTAATACCGGTTACGAGTTAGGTGATGGCGAGCTTTACGGCTTTATTACTTACTCAACACGCGAAAACGAGTCGGCTGCATTTTTCCGTCATAACGCAAATGCTGGTGGTAACCCTGTACTGCAAGATAACGATGCGACTATACCGCTAGGCTTCTTACCAAAAATTAATACAACTATCGACGATATCTCGTACAACTTTGGTTATAAAACTGAGTTTGATAACGATGCAAGCCTTGATTTATCATACACCTACGGTGAAAACAGCATTGATTACACGACAAGTGACACTATCAATGCCTCATACGCTAACTTTTTACGTTATAACCAAGGTTTAAGTGCTGCTGATATTCGTACAACTATCCCACGTGAAGCGTACGCTTACGGCATGGAATTATCACTGCAAACAATCAATATTGATTTTACGCAAAACTTTGATGATTATTCTTTAGCAATGGGTGCTGAAATCCGTACTGACGAATACCGCATTTTAGAAGGTAATGAGTACGCATACCGCGATTACGATACAACTAACGGTGTAAGTATTTACAACGGTTTAAGTGGCGGTGTTGGCTCTGAAGACGCATCGGGTGGTTCGCAAGGTTTTGGTGGCTCGTCTCCTGCGTCATCAGTTGATGAATCGCGTGATGTAATTTCATTTTACATAGATGCAGAAGCTTATGTAATTGAAGATGTGATTTTATCGGGTGCACTTCGCTACGATAACTACAAAGGCTTTGGTGATACAGTAAACTTTAAGCTTGCTGGTAACTGGTCTGTAACCGACGATATTTCACTACGTGGTGCATTAAGCTCAGGTTTTAGAGCGCCTTCAATGCAGCAGCTTTACTTTAATAACGTAAGTACGCAATTTGTTGTTGGTACTAATGGTAATTTAGTTGCAGAAGAGGTTGGTACATTTAGAAATGATTCAACACTTGCGCAAAGCTTAGGTATTCCAAAGCTTAAAGAAGAAAAATCACAAAACCGTAGTTTAGGTATTGTATATAACGTTACAGATAATATTAATGTAACCGTTGATTACTACTCAATTGATATTGACGACCGTATTGTAATTAGTGACCGCTTAGGTAAAGGTTTATCTACAAGCCTTGATGCTGCACTAAATAGTGCGGGTGCTGGCGTAGGTCAGTTCTTCTTAAATGGTGCTGATACAGAAACTCGTGGTGTTGATTTTGTAGCAACGTGGAACACTGAAGGTTTAGGCGGCACGCTTGATTTTACACTTGCAGCTAACTTTACTAAAACAGATGTTGTATCGTTATTTTCGCCTGCTGGCTCAAGCCTTGAGACAGTAAATGTAGACGATATATTTTCAGCTGAAGACATCTCTATTATTGAAGAGTGGCAACCAGAGGATCGTATTAACTTAAGTGCGCTTTATCAACGTGACGATTGGAAAGTTAACCTTTCACTTAATCGTTTTGGTGAGTACACAGTAGAAGATGGTGGTCGTCAAACGTATGGGGCAGAAATTTTAACTGACGTTAAAGTTAACTACTTCGTTACTGAAGATTTGTCGGTAAACATTGGTGCAAATAACTTGTTTGACGTTTACCCAGATAAAAACGAAATAGGTAACTCTCGCTCAGGTACTATTGTGGATGCTAGTGGCAACACAGTAATAAGCAGCTCAGGTGTGTTTGACTACTCACGTCGTTCGGCTCCATTTGGATTTAACGGTGCTTACTACTACGTAGGCGCAGAATACCGTTTTTAATTACTAACCTGAACTCTGGTTAAGATATTTAAACTTTGATTTCTCTAGCCAGAGATTTTCAGTGAAAACAAGGCGAATTTATGCGTCAATAGCTGGCCTATTGCAATTAAATTCAACGCAGTTAACGCTGACAATAGCTGCTAGAGATAAATTTATTAGCCAGAATTTAGGTTAAGTAACCTCCCTTTAGTTATTTAACTCAAAGGGCCGTATGGCCCTTTTTTTTGGTTTTAGCCTGGGCTGATTTTATTTAGAAATCAAACTTATTGAATAATCATCGTATTGCTTAATATTATTCATTACACTCATTAAAGTATTATGTGTACTGTTTTCGTCTGCGGTTATAAGTACCGAACTTATTTCATATTTAGCCGCGAACATCGCTAAATTAGTCGCAACTTGCTCTAAATCAATTAACCTCCCTGAAAAATATACTCCGTTGCTTTCATCAATTCTAAATAAAGCATTTTTAACAGGCTTATCTATTTGAGGGCTGTCGAGTGGTCGGTTTAATTCAATAGCTACAGGTTTTACAAAAGATGTGGTTACAATAAAGAAAATTAGTAATATGAACACTATGTCTAACATCGGGGTCATATCTACATCAGCATTATTTTGCAGTTTAGTTAGTTTACTTTTCATATTGGACCTTATTTTTAATTAAATGCTGCGGCGCCACAGCAAGGTTTTAGGTACCTATTAACAAAATTAGCACAGCAAAAATAAAGCGTGGTTAAATAAATATTCTAATAACATTAAATATTTGTATTCATTATGTATTTAAAATGTGGCGAAATAAGGTGGTGTTTGTAGCAATCTGCTTATATGGGGTCTATATGGCATCGTTATAGTGTGATTTAATTCGTTAAATTGCTTAAAGATTTATTCAGATTGGTATTAGAGGCAATAAAAAACCCAGCGCTAGGCTGGGTTGTATTTATGCGTTATGTAAGCTTACTGCTTTTGCATACGGCTCATTTCTGCATGGCAGCTTTGCATTGTTAATAATGTTTTAGCCAGTGCAGCTTCGCAATCAGCCGGTTGTGGTTTATCCATAGCGGCTTTAATTTCTACAAGCGTTTTATCTTCTACTTCTTCAAGCTCTTTTACATACGTGCTGTCGTTATGTGAGGTGAATGTAGTAAGTAAGGCTGTGTATGCACGTCGTGCTTCAACTGCGAAAGATGAACCATCTTCGCGTTCGCCTTTTTCATTAATTGCATATGGCTGCAAGCGCTCAACACTCACTTTTCGGGCATCTATCATGCGCTGAAAAAGTGCGCCAATAGCAGGGTCTTCAACTTTTTCCTGTGCTTTTTGATAAAAATCGATGCCGCTGTTCATAACTTGAATGATGTCAGTAATATGATTTACTTCTGATCCTTGATGGGTGTTCATAATGACCTCTTTAATTAAATGAATGTATAGTTCAATTTAATTAAAGCAAGGTGTGTTCCAAGTTCATGACTTGTTTTAAGCTTATGTTTATTAACGGTTTGTTTTTTATTTTTGGAGTTGCTAGGTTAATGGAGTAGGTATTAACCTAGCAATTTTTACATTATATTGTGTAATAAAGTTATTTTAGCTCTTCAGCTACTTCAGCTACTTTTTGGCGTAACCAGATGTGGCTCGCATCGCGATGTAACAGTGGGCTCCAAATCATATCAAGCTCAAAAGGAGGAATTGGAAACGGTGGCTCTAAAATTTTAAGCCCCGGATCATCTAAGTATATATTTGCGGCTTTTGAAGGAAGGGTCGCAATCAAATTTTTCTCTTTAGCTAAATGAATCGCTACATGGTAGTTACGCGTAAAAGTGGCAATGTTACGATGTTTACCAAAGTGGGCAAGTGCTTCGTCAACCCAACCAAGTTTTTGCACATCTTTAGGGTCCATGCCCACGCCTACACCAAAACCTGTTTTACTCACCCATATATGGCGCGCTTTTAAGTAGCTGTCGAGGCTAAAGTTTTCAATAATAGGGTTGTCGGCCTTAACTAAGCAGCAAAAACTGTCTTTCCAAATACGTTTATGATGAAAAGACTGAGGTAAGTTTTCAAAACGGTTGATTGCCATATCTACTTTACCGTTTTCTACGTCATGAAAGGTTACATCACTTGGTGTGAGTATATCTAAAGTAGTATCGGGGGCTTCTTCGTGT
This sequence comes from Pseudoalteromonas sp. NZS100_1, assembly GCF_015864285.1. Lineage (NCBI taxonomy): Bacteria > Pseudomonadati > Pseudomonadota > Gammaproteobacteria > Alteromonadales > Pseudoalteromonadaceae > Pseudoalteromonas > Pseudoalteromonas sp. NZS100_1. The sequence goes on along the minus strand of NZ_JADYXN010000013.1, from coordinate 6,259 downwards.
AGTTTACTTAAGAGCTTTGGCGCTAACGTACTTGCAGCGTAATCACTGGCCATTATTCTAAATACACGTTTACTCTGGCTTGCCTCAAATTCTCTATTAGGTGCTAGGGTTTCTTCAAGCGTCATTAATATGCCACGAATAACGGGTTGTAACTCTAAAGCGCGCTCTGTCGGGACCATACCATCGCTGGTACGAACTAAAATAGGGTCGTTAAATAAGTTACGAAGACGTTTAAGGCCATTACTCATTGCGGGCTGCGTAATACTCAATTGATTAGCAGCGCGTGTTACATTGCATTCTCGAAGCAATGTATCGAGATAAACGAGTAAATTTAAATCTATTTTACTTATATTCATTGTGTGTCCTTTGCGTCTACCAGTGATGGATAAATCGCTGTGCTGTCGGGTAAGGGTAAATATGACTTACCTGCCCATTTTTTATATTTTGTTGAGCCTGCTTCCAAAAGCTAACATCTATAAGCTCTGGATGAGTGCTGAGGAAAAACTTTTTATACATAGGATTAGGCATTACAAATGTACATAACTGCTCTGGGAATACATCTTGTGGTGCAACAGAGTAACTTTGTTCATCCATTAAATAATCGTCGTAGCTCTTTGCTTTTGGTAATGCTCTAAAGTTCATATCTGTTAGATATTGAACTTCATCGTAATCGTAAAAAATAATACGTTTGTGCTTACTTACACCAAAGTTTTTTAAGAGCATATCGCCAGGAAATATATTAACGGCAATCATTTCTTTTAGAGCTTGCCCGTATTCTTCAATCGCGTCTGCGGCACTTTCTTCATCAGCATTTTCTAAAAATAAATTGAGTGGTGTCATGCGCCGTTCAATATATAAATGCTTGATGATCAACCATTCGCCTTCAATTACCATTGATGAGCCAATTGTTTTATGTAATTGCGCAAGTAAATTACTATCAAAACGTGCCAAAGGAAATACGACGTTAGAATACTCTATGGTATCGGCCATTCTGCCAACGCGATCATGGTTTTTTACTAGTTGATAACGCTTTAATACGGTATCACGGCCGAAGGGCTTACTTTCACCAAATTTGTCTTTTATTACTTTAAAAACATAACCAAATGAGGGAAGGGTAAATACCATCATCACCATACCGGGAGTACCCGGTGCAATTGTAAACTCATCATTAGAGTGAGATAAGTGATTTAAAAACTCTCGATAAAACTCAGTTTTACCCTGCTTATGAAAACCCACTGCGTTATAGAGCTCAGCAAGTGTTTTGTTTGGCATAAGCTGATTCAAAAACCGGACAAGTGCTGAAGGTGCATGAGTCTCTACCATAAAGTAGGCGCGGGCAAAGCCAAAAATGACACGCATTTGAGACGATTTAGTTAAAAGTGCATCTAAATATAATCCGTTATCTTCATCGTGCAATACGGCGATTATAAAAGGCTGAACCCCACTTTTTGAAACAACACGACCAACAATATAAGCTGCTTTATTACGATAAAAAGGTGTGTGCAAAATATCAAAGCGCATTTGCCAAGGTTGGTGATGTGTATCGGGTGCTTGTTTATAAAAAGCTTTAACAAGAAGGCGAATATCACGCTCTAAATTTACAAATGGGGCTTTAAAATCAAAATGATTAATAATGCGTTTTATTGTTGGCTTTAGGCCATCAACTACTGGAAAGTATGTCCTATATTCGGCCTCAACAGGTACTGAAGGAGCATCTTTCAAAGTTGCTTCTACAAATATAAAGTCATTATGAAAATAGCGCCTATGGTACAGCCGGCAAAATACAGAATTATAAAAGGTTTCGGCGAGTTCTGCTTGAGGGTGGAAACATAAAAAGTGCTGATATATCTTTTTAACTTCGAGCCATAGGCTTTCATCTAATTGCTCTGTTGGGGTTTCTTTTTTTAGCGCTTGTGTGGTTTCGTTAACACGATCATCATAATAGCTGATACGCAAACGGCTGATATCATTAATTGCTTGCCAATCTTTTTTTGCAAAGGCGAGAGGGGCTTTGGCCGTTGTTTTTTGAAATAGCTGATAGTGCCTTTTAAAACCCGTTAAAATTAATTCAGCAATATGGCGAGGCTGCATTTGCACTCCTTAATAGTCCCTAGAGCTTATACTCTATTGTGTTAAGGGTATGTTATTTTAAGTTTAAAACCAAGATAAATATTACTTGCTAATTAAGAGTGATTTATTGGTATTGAGCTATCTTTTTTTCGAGAATTTTAATTTGTTTAGTAATAACCAATACATCTTTTTTGTACTCTTTATTAATTATTTTTAATTTTTTAGTAATATCTTTGGTAATACGCTTTTTATCATCAATGGCTAAGATATGATTTAACCGCTCTTGTTGTTTGTATTCAGCACGCTCTTTATTACGATCAAGTATTGTTAGTTTATGGTTATTACTGCGAAGCTCTGCCTGTAAGCCAGATAGAAGCCTTTCACGCTCAAGTTCGTTTAGTTGTTTAGTGTAGTCAACCTTAGGACCAGAATACTGATTACCCGTCGTGTTAACTTTATAAGTCGTTGCTTCGTCGTCACACGGCAGTTGAGAAAAGACAGTGCCTTTTTCTGTTACACATTTGTAGTAAGTGGTATCGCTAAAGCTAAAAAAACTGATAAGTAAAAAGCTAGAATGGAGAATATAACGAGAAGTTTTAAACATACATGTCATCCTTGGTTTTTATATCTAACAACAATATAAAACTATAACCTAGCTTGGTGGTATAGCAAGCTAGGTTAGGATAACTGTTATTGAGTAAAGGTTTTAAGCTTTTTAATACTCTGTACTAAAAATGGTATATCTAAACCTTGTTCAATAGAAAAACCTTCAGCGGCAGAGATGTTTTTAAAGTTACCATCTGAATCTATTAAGGTAATCCTATCTTTTTTATAGGCTATAACAACACCCTGAGAGTAGTTAACGCCCATATCATCTTTTTTCTTGTATAAATTAACGCCCAGCATTGTTTGCTTAGCAATGGCTTTACAATTTAAATATTGGCCAACACTTGTTGCAATTAAATCGCTAGGTTGAATAAGTCCATCTACTTTAGAAATATGTTTGTCGGAGCTATATAAAGTTGATGTTGTTACTACTTCTTGCTTGTTATTGGCAAGACTAAAAGCAAAAACCTGTGTTTTATCATCTCGTACAACGGCGTTATCGCTACTTTTAATAACTCTAATTGCGCTAGCACTATGTGCTTGATCATTTATAAAACTAAGTTCTTCCACGCCGGTTACTTCAATGCTGCGGCGCTGACTTTGCCATGCGGGAAGAGTTTGATCTCTTAAAATTGCTGCTTTATAAAAAGCTGGCAAACCATACACTAAGCTAAATAGCATATCGTCGTGATTAGTTGGCTGTAAAAACTGCTCTGTTTTGTGTAAGTTTTTATTATCGGCAACAAATTTAGCGAGTTGTTGCTGGGTTTCAAATACAAAAATATCTACATTGGCTTGTGCGTAGTCTTCACACTTTTCAAGCGGGCTTGGCATTTGATAACTAATATTTTGGTTATTAATTTTTACGTTATGTGCTTGCTTATAGCTTTCTATATCAAGCAGGTCATTTTTAGCCAATAAACTTTTAGCGGTAGTAGGGTATGACAGTGGTAGTACATTATCTTGCTTCGTTACGTCAAAGTTTAAATTTGCGTCAGCCCAAATATGAATACTGTGACTAAGTGAAAAACACACTATTAAAAATGAAATTGCGTAACGTGCAAATTTATATTGTTTTAAGCGCTCAAGGTGTTGCCATGTGTAATTACTCACAAGTAGCTGAAAGCCTAAAATAAGTAATACAATCCCACTGGCTAAAATGGTTGTTAAAGCAGGTGAACTGGTTAAACGATGCCACAGTAGAGAAATAATCTCAGGTAAGGCAGATATACTTAGATGATAACCCAAATTAACGTAAACATAAGCATCAAGGGTAAGCAGTGAAGCGCCTAGTGTGGCTATAACAGCCGCCATGCCTCGTATATGTCGTGGGTAGGGGAATATTAAACTAAGCGGAAATACCGTCAGCACAAACGCTAAAAAGGCAATAAAACTAGTGTGGCTTAACCACGTTACTAGCATATAAGTAATGCCCATAAAGCTTGTTGGTGGCGAGTCGGCAAATAAGTAGCTTAAGCTAATAAATAGCGCCAAGCCAATATTGGCAAAAGTAAACCAATGGCCCCAGCTTAATAGCTGACTCGCTTTTGATGAAAACTGATTGTGCTGCGATAAATTCATAGAGTTTATTTAACCGACTGTGATAGAGCTTTTGCAAAGTTCTCAGTTACGGCTTGTCTTTTCCCTGTTGGTACATGCTCTTTTAAGATATGCGTGATAGAATTTCCTAAACACATAAGGCTTAAATCTACCGGCGCATTGTGTTTAGTTAGCACATCAATAAGCTGATCGACGATTTGTTCTACTTCTTCATTAGAGTATTTTGATAAGATTGGCATCAGTTGGTTCAATAAAATAGTTATATTCTCGTATTTTAACACTAGAGGCGTGAAAAACAAAGATGACAACAGACGTTAAAAAATTAGTCGTTCATTATGTAGACAAAAAAGACGACGATACGCAAATTCACCTTCGAAATGATGAGATGGTAATTAACGATAAAGTAGCCGTTTTTATCGAACAATTACATCATGCATACAATGGTAAGCCAGGTAAAGGTTACTGTGCTTTCAGTGGTGATAAAAACAGCATTGTAGCATCTGCAATGCAAAGCTACCGTAACGATGAGCTAGGCTTTTGGCATATGACCGAGCAAGCCTCAACGGTTTTAAAAGAAGAGCTTGATAAGTATGCATTTAGTGAAACAGGCTATTTAGTATTTTGTCATTATCAGTATGTTGCTACCGATTACATGTTAATTGCGATGATTAACATTAAAGAGCATTACTCTATGACCTCTGAGCTTGATTTAGCGGCTTCTCGCCATTTAGATATATCTCGCATGCAACTCGCTGCTCGTATCGATTTAACAGCGTGGGATACGCAAGCTGAAGATAATCGTTATATTTCGTTTATCAAAGGACGTGCGGGTCGCAAAGTTGCTGATTTTTTCTTAGACTTTTTAGGCTGTGAAGAGGGAATTGATTCAAAGCAGCAAAGCCAAGTAATGCTTAGCGCAGTAGAGGATTATTTATCAGAGCAACAGTTTGATAAATCAGAAAAAGACGATTTACGTAAACAAGTATTTGATTACTGTAATGATTGCGTAACCACAGGCGAAGATGCAAGTGTGAGCGATCTATCTGCAACGCTTACAAAAGGCGATGACAGCCCGTTTGATAGTTTTTGCAAAGAGCAAAGCTATGACTTGGAAGAAACTTTCCCCGTTGATAAAAAAACAGTAACCAGTATGGTTAAGTTTTCAGGTCTTGGTGGTGGTGTAAGTGTAAGTTTTGAACGTAAACACTTAGGCGAGCGCGTAACGTACAACGAAGCAACCGATACACTAGTGATTAAAGGCATTCCGCCAAACTTAAAAGATCAGCTACAACGTTTTATGGAAAGTGAAAGCGAGTAAATTTAACAAGTTAGGTTAAAAGCTGATTTAAGAGCGCGATATTTATATCGCGCTTTTTTATACCGGTATCTAAATTTGTTGCATCGGAACAAAGCTACTAAAATATCTATTGCAAAAATAGAAGTGAAAGAAGAGTAAGTGAGAAAACACAAGCCATGCTTTATTAGCAAGACTTAGCCCTATTACTACCTCTAAAAGCGCAGCGTCTCTTAACCTCTTTGTGAATAAGTCGCTTATTACGGACGTTACTCGTCACGACAATAAGTTGTGCTTCTACAGGTTAATTTGTACTTGATATTTAATTTCGGCTGTAGGCGTGAAGTTTGCTTACGCAAGAAGCATCGCTTCTGTTTACTTAATTTCTTTGCTAACAAAACACTTAAAGATCTATTTCACAAAGAGAAGTGAAAGAGGAGTAAATGAGAAAACACAAGCGATGGTTTATTCGCGGAGCTTTTTCAATTTAGCTTTATTGTTACCTCTAAAAGCGCAGCGTCTCTTAACCTCTTTGTGAATAAGTCGCTTATTACGGACGTTACTCGTCACGACAATAAGTTGTGCTTCTACAGGTTAATTTGTACTTGATATTTAATTTCGGCTGTAGGCGTGAAGTTTGCTTACGCAAGAACGGAGTTTTTCAAGTTAGTTGTCGCATCAAATTAAATTTTATGCCGCCCGCATTGCTTCTTTTTTCTCTGGATTTAA
>NZ_JADYXN010000128.1:0-810 GCF_015864285.1 Pseudoalteromonas sp. NZS100_1 | reverse complement strand
GTTTTGCGCCTTATGGCGAGGCGGTCGCGCCAGAAATCGAAGTCAGTTTCGATATTGGCACCGACAGCTGGAAAATCGCCAAGCGCTTTCTCAAAGGCCCCCAAGTCGAAGTCACGGGGCCGCAGGGCCGGGCGCAGGGCGAGGACGCTGAAAATCGGCTGCAAGCGCTTCTAGGGTTCGTCAAGGATAGTAGCCAGCGTGGCGACCCGACCACCTATGGCGCGCTCGGTCTGCTTTGGGTTCCGCAGGCGCAGGCGCTCGAAGTGACGGCGCCCGGCAGCATCGTGCGCAGCAGCATCCAGGCGACGCTGGAGGCAGAGGTCGGGACGATCGTCGGCGGCGCTGCCTATGAGCGCGTCCGAAAGCGGATCGATGAGCAGTATGACATTTACTGGACGCCGACTGGCAAGGCGCAGTCGAAGGGGCGCTGGCAAGCGGCGCGGGATCGTGACCAGCAGGCGCGGCAAACCGCTGCGGATGCGACCAAGCGGCTCGATGCGCTCGAAACGAGCTTCGGCGAGCTGGAGACCGCGCGCGGCCGACTGAAAGTTATCGAGCGGGAGCTGGCGGACGAGACCGAGCAAGAACAGCGCGCCGGTCTTGTTCAGTCTCTGGAGATCGCCAGGGCTGCCGCGCAGATCCTGGAGACCCGCAAAGCCGAGCATGGGAATTTCTCTGCAAACCTCGATCGTCTCGACGATCTGCAATCGCAGCATGAGGCGGCGAAGGAAGCGCTGGCGGCCGCTGGCGAATCTTTGACCGCAATCACCGCCGATCGCGATCAGCTTGCAGATCAGCTGGAAGCGGGAC
>NZ_JADYXN010000127.1:0-811 GCF_015864285.1 Pseudoalteromonas sp. NZS100_1 | reverse complement strand
CGAGAATATTCGCCAGCGCACCGACCAGCTGCGCACCGTCGCGGCGCTCGCCAATGTCGGGCAGGCCGGCCAGGCGCTCGGCGTCCTTGGCGAAAAGGTCATCGAGCATGGCGCGCCGGCCGAGCATGCCGCAGAGCGCTGGCTTGCACTCGCGCCGGGCGATCGTGACGTGACGGCCGTATTTGCTTCGGGCCGTGAGGCGCGGGCTACGATCAACGAGGAAATCCAGAAGGGCCTCGCAGCTGAGGGAACCTTGAGAGGCGAGGCAGTGCAACTCGCTGTCTATGAGCGGGTCAACTTAACCCGCGAGGAACTGCGCTATCCTTCTTCCTACCGGGCCGGCCAGACGATCGAGGTCGGTCGCGGCGGCGCGCCCGATCTGGGCCTTCGGGCAGGGCGATTCGATATCCTCAAGGTCCAGGCCAACGGCCGGATCGAGATCAGCGATGGCCGCCGGCGGTTTCGCATCGACCCTCAGCGCATCACCCCTGGAGAAAGGCGCGACCAGATCGCCCTTACCGAGCGTAAGGACATAGCCCTTCGCGAGGGCGACCGGATCCGCTGGACAGCGAACGACAAGGAGCGGGGCCTGCACAACGCTGCCCTGGCCCGAATTCTTGGCGTCGATGCCACTGGCGTGACAGTCGAAACCGCTGGTTGCGAAAAGCTGACGCTCGCACCCGGCGATCCGATGCTCTCGCGCCTCGACCTTGCCTATGCGCTCAATATGCATATGGCGCAGGGCATCACGACCGATCGCGCGATCACGGTCATGTCGAGCTATGAGCGAAACCTTTCCAATCAGCGCCTC
>NZ_JADYXN010000126.1:0-817 GCF_015864285.1 Pseudoalteromonas sp. NZS100_1 | reverse complement strand
GTAATCGGTGCAGGGCGGGCGGCAGATCCCAGTCCTGGAACGGTGCGCCGTTACGCAGCGCGCCGGGCTTGTGCGCGAGGACCGGCAGATAATGCCAGGGATCGTATATCGTGCGGTTCCGACCGAAGTGGCGCTCATGCTCCCCGACGATCGCATCGCCGCAGCGTATGACGATGCGATCGGCATAGGAGCGCACCTGAACGGTCCGGCGTGCGGCCGTCGACATGACCGAGTAGCGGTTGCGATCGAAGCTGATGAGGCATGTGCCGGTGACGGCATGCTCGCTCTCATGGAAGCCGTCGAACGGTGCCAGGATCGGCTGCAGGGCCGGTCGCTCCATATCCAGCGCCTCGGCGACGGTAATATCCCCGCGTTCGGGATGGGCATGATGCTCGGCCCAGCGCCGGCACTCGGCCTCCAGCCACCCGTTGAGCTCGGCCAGGCTGGCGAACCGGAGCCGCGGCTGGAAGAAGCGGCCTCGGATCGTCTGGACCTGCTGCTCGACCTGGCCCTTCTCCCATCCCGCCGCCGGCGAGCAGGCGGTCGGCTCGACCATGTAATGATCGGTCATGATCAAGAAGCGGCGGTTGAACACACGCTCCTTGCCGGTGAACACGGCCGTCACCGCCGTCTTCATATTATCGTAGATACCGCGTCGCGGCACACCGCCAAAGAACGCGAACGCCCGGGCATGGGCATCGAACAGCATCTCCTGGCCCTCGCGCGGATAGGCCCGGACATAGGGTGCGCGCGAGGCGCAGAGACGCATATGCGCCACCTTCACCCGCATCGGCTTGCCGGCGATCTCCACATCCTC
>NZ_JADYXN010000125.1:0-817 GCF_015864285.1 Pseudoalteromonas sp. NZS100_1 | reverse complement strand
CGCACTGCACAACACCTAAACTCCTCTCTGTTTTTTTGATAATCTGCTTCATTAAACAAAATCCCTTCAGACGCTTGTCGTGTTATCTCCGGTAATAAAGCCCCCTCTATTTGCGACAGGAGTCCTTTATGATTTGCCTTCACTGCAAGAAGGTAATTAGCTTCTTTGCTCACTATTTTTTCTGCAATTGATTTTTGACACCCCATGGCGTCAATTGTGACTAAGCACCCTTTTATCTCAAGTAACTCAAGAAGTGTTGGTAACGCTGTTATTTCATTCGACTTTTTATCAACAGGACATTGCGCTAAAACGACACCATTTTCGCATGCAAACGCACTGACCATATAAAGTGCATCGCGCCTATCTGATTGATTAAAAGACCCTTTTAACCGTTTTCCGTCAATAGCCACGACATCGCCCTGGGTTAACTTAGTGCATGCTTTCATCCAAGAAGAAAAAGAATCTTGAAATTGCGTCATATCAATACGGCTTAGTACGCGGGCAATTGTGTCATGACGAGGAATACCTTGCTCTAGGGGGACATATTTCCTGAGCCAATCTAATCTATCATGACCAAAATCTTCAATATCTTCCCAGCCTTGGCATCCAGACACAACAGCGCTGACGGCTAAGAATATGATATCAAATAGTTTATGAACCACTTTACCTTGTTGGCGAGGATCATCGATTGATTCGAAATATTTAAATAGCTGAATATCAAGCATGAGAATGCTCCTTGAAAAAAGGAGTATAAGATCATACTTTTAAGTCAAGGTAAAGTTCGTGATCTTGCCCTGATGTTGGGGCTTCAACACTT
>NZ_JADYXN010000124.1:0-820 GCF_015864285.1 Pseudoalteromonas sp. NZS100_1 | reverse complement strand
CCATGGTCTTAGCCCTCCACCACTTCGAGGCCCATCGCGCGAGCGGAACCTTCGATGATCTTCGTTGCAGCGTCGATGTCGTTCGCGTTCAGGTCAGCCATCTTCGCCTGGGCGATTTCGGCGAGCTGGGCGCGGGTGATCTTGCCAGCGACGACCTTGCCCGGCTCCTTCGAACCCGACTTCAGGTTGACGGCCTTCTTGATCAGATAGGTGGCCGGCGGCTGCTTCGTCACGAAGGTGAACGAACGGTCCGCATAGACGGTGATGATGGTCGGCAGCGGGGTGCCCTTGTCCATCTTTTCCGTCGAGGCGTTGAACGCCTTGCAGAATTCCATGATGTGCACGCCGCGCTGACCCAGGGCAGGGCCGATCGGCGGCGAGGGGTTGGCGGCTCCGGCGGGCACCTGGAGCTTGATATAGCCCGTAATCTTCTTGGCCATTTTCACTCACTCTATAGCTGGCGAATCTGCGGACAGAGTCACCGGTTCAAGTTTAGCGGTCTAACGGCTCCCGCAAGGGAACCTCCCGCACATGTCCAGCCGCCCCGTGGGGAGGCATGGAAGCGCGGCCCTATAGCGACCTTCTTGTCCAAAGGGAAGGGGGAGTCTGTCATTCGGCTGATTCGGCCGAAAGCGCAGGGCTTCCCCAACAAAAAGGGCCGCCGGCTGAAAAGCGGGCGACCCTTTTTGAACAGCCTTGCGGCGGCTGGTTACTTCGACAGTTCGACCTGTTCGAAGTCCAGTTCCACCGGGGTGGCACGACCGAAGATCGACACCGACACCTTGACCCGGTTCTTTTCGAAATCCAGTTCCTCGACCAC
>NZ_JADYXN010000123.1:0-823 GCF_015864285.1 Pseudoalteromonas sp. NZS100_1 | reverse complement strand
AGGCCACAGGACTCTATACCGCGCGCGCACTCAGCTTCGCAGGCGTCGAATACGACATCCTGCGCCACGAACTGACGCCCGAACAGATCGAAGTCTATGACACCTATGCCGACGCCTGGTCCATCTTATGCGCAGCTCGCCATAAGACGGCTTATCGCGAGGAAGCGGTAATGCGAAGGAACGCGGCGTAGGCCTGCGACGCTGCGGAGCATTTCGCCACGTCCTTCACATTATTCTACAGGGTGTCGAGCCATTCCATCAGACTGGCATCTCGCTTCCACGAAGGTGGCACGTTGCTCGCCGCCGGGGCGCAGACCTGTTCCAGCGCCTTGCGTTTGGTCTCCAGATTGGCCTGAGCATAGTGATTGGTCGTATCGAGGCTGACGTGCCCGAGCCAACTGCGGATGACGGTGATATCGACCCCGGCGGCAACGAGGTGGACGGCGGTCGCGTGCCGGAAGCTGTGAGGCGTAACGTGTTTTGACTGGAGGGTCAGCGTCGATTTCGCGGCTTGTCCCACGTAAGCGTTGAGCTTGAACCGCACGCCTGAGGCTCCGAGCGGTTCACCGTATCGATTGACGAAGATCCGTTCATCGGGCGCACGCGGCTGTCGCTCCAGCAGCTTCCTGAGCAATGCCACGGTTTCTGGCCAGAGCGGGCAGATGCGTTCCTTGCGCCCCTTGCCGTAAAGACGAACGAAGTTCGGTGCATCGAACCGGATTGCTCCGGGACAGAGGTCGAGCGCCTCCTGGATTCTCGCACCACTGTTGTAGAGGAACGAGAGCAGTACATGGTCGCGCAGCCCTTCGAGTGTCGATCGGTC
>NZ_JADYXN010000122.1:0-825 GCF_015864285.1 Pseudoalteromonas sp. NZS100_1 | reverse complement strand
CTGGCGAGGGTGATGCGCACCTCCTGGTCACGAAGCGCACGGGCCAAATAGTCCTGAGCCGCCTTGCCACACGGCCACCACCCCTGATCGTTCGCGCAAAGCTGGCGCTTCTCGGGCGCATCGAGGCCAAGCAGGCGAAAATCGACGGAGAGTGTATCGCCGTCAATCGCGCGCGCCGCAGCTGCGAAACTGGCTTGGTCGGCCGTCCCCTGCGTCGGCTGCGAGCAGCATCCGATGAGAAAGAGCGGCAACAACAAGGCTAGACGCACAGCAGGACCTCGACTTCATCGTGGCTCGAGGCCTCGGCGGCGGCACGATAGGGCTGGATTGGATTTCCAGTGCGTATGATGCAGGCGCGCTGGCCGGAGATAAAGATCCTGTGCGCAACCCGCTCTGCATGTGCCCGGCTGCACAGCAAGGCGCGCTTGGCAGAGAGCGATGGATCCGGGTTTGAAACAGACATGGGCGGCCTTTCGGTTGAAGATGCCGTAGTGGCGGTCAGCAGAAGCGCGTTTTATGGACCCGGGTCACCGGCACGATGGTCCAGTCCCGTTGCATCAGCCGTGAGATGCGGTAGCCGCGACCACTTGTCGGATCGCGTAGGACCGTGCGGCGCCCCCGCCGCTCCACCAGAAACTCGCTCCCTTCATGGCCGTCGGTGAAGGTGATCGTCGCGGACAACCGAATACGGTCGCCGTCGGCCAGTTTGCGCGACTTTCGTTCGAGACTGGCACGGCACCGTCGGCGCCAGTCCAGCGCATGGGCGTTCTCGGTCGCGGTCAGCAGGTCGAGGATGGCTGCCGGACACTCGGCCTCATAGGGCCC
>NZ_JADYXN010000121.1:0-835 GCF_015864285.1 Pseudoalteromonas sp. NZS100_1 | reverse complement strand
AGTTCGGCCAGTTCCGGCGCGCTCGCGCGCGCCGGGGCCTCCCTAGTCGCGCCGCCCGCACCACTCCCATCGATTTTGCTCCCCCCTCCCCATCCCGCGCTTCGCCAGCGGGTCAGAGCCGCAGGCCGCAGGCAGCGGCTTCGCCTAAAGGAGTGAGGAAAATGGAAGCGACAACTGACCAGATCGCCACCGTTGCGGCGCTGAACGACATTGCGCGGCGAACGATTGGCGTGACTTGTCGCACCGTGATTACGCAAGGCATCGCGGCGCTGGACGAGAATACGCAGTCCGACATTCTCAAGATGATCGAGGGCTTTGAGGATTTCACACCCGACAACGATCCTCACGGCGAGCATGACGCCGGTTTCCTTTATCGCGATGTGATCGGCCAATGGCATACCCGCTGGACTGACGACAGCACGCGCCCAGCCCTCTCGGTCATGTGGAAGTTCGACTTGTATGAAGACCCCGATGTCAAGAGTGCAAATGATCCCCCCGCTATCACTCGCGTGATAACAATCATGCTGCCAAGCGACTATTGATCCGCTATAAAAAGTTGTGTTTGCACGCGAATGTAATTCGTCCACCTGAGTCTTGATCGTATTGATGCGACCCTCGCGCATCGACTTGTATCCGGTTGAGGGGCTTCCCTCCGACCAAAATCGCTATTCACGGGTATCTCGATCAGGTGGCGTGGGTGGCGACCACACTACTACTGGGCACAAGCGGCCATCAATCTTCCCGGTCGCCATCCAGCCCTGCCGTCAGACGGCAAGCTGGAAAATCTGATATCACTCCGCCTTCAGCGTTGCACCTGCAGGAATCACCCCGAACT
>NZ_JADYXN010000120.1:0-836 GCF_015864285.1 Pseudoalteromonas sp. NZS100_1 | reverse complement strand
GGGCAGCACGTCCGGCGTGATCTCGCCGTTCCGAAAGATGCGGTTGCGCCCCGTCCTGACATTCGTCGCGGAGATGAAGAGCTTGATCGGGCCCCTTGCGATAGCGTCGTAATCGATCGCCTCGGCGAGGATGTCCGTCAGCGGGTTCGTACCCGACGGGTTGAGGGTGTAGGGCGAGACGACGCGGGACATCATGTCCATCGCCACGAAGAGCGGCGAGGTGTCGAGCGTCCAGCGGCCGAGCGCTATGTCGAGCGGACTGCGGCGGAACGGGCTGAACATCGCCCCGTCCGACACCTTGCTCCAGAAGCGGGTGAGGGCGCGGCGGGCACCCGGCGCGCCGCCATGGGCATAGCCGCTGGCCAGTACGGCCGCGTTCATCGCCCCGGCCGACGTGCCCGATATGCCGTCGATCCGCAGCCAGGGTTCCTCCAGCAGGCGGTCGAGTACGCCCCAGGTGAAGGCGCCATGGGCGCCGCCGCCCTGCAGGGCCAGGTCGATCAGGCGGCTTTCCGGTGCGGCAGTCGGATCGGGCATCGGGCACCTCGCGCTTGGCGGGGATGCCCCGCTGTCGGAGTTTGTTGCGATGCAGCATGGGACCATTGCGGCCCGCCAATGTCAACGCCTTGCGCGTTGCACAAACCTCATTCCCGGCCCGCGCGGATCGCCGCGCCGCCCGCGATCGGCGTGATCGCGACCAGCAGAAGCGAGGCGGCGCCGAGGAATTTGAACGCGGCGCCGCTGCCATCGCCCAAAGTGCCCGCGCCAAAGATCAGCAGCGGCACCGCCAGCGGCAGGGCGAGCAGGCCCGCCAGCGCGCCCGACGAGCGCAGTCC
>NZ_JADYXN010000119.1:384-846 GCF_015864285.1 Pseudoalteromonas sp. NZS100_1 | reverse complement strand
GTTGAACCCGGCGTAAGCGTGCGCCGTCCCTTCATCATCAGTCAGCCAAAACGCCTCGCTGGTTGCGCCGATAGGCTGCCAGAGCTTCTCATGCGTGTAACGAGCCAAGCGCTTGCCGGTCGCCCTTTCAACCAGCAGGCCGAGGACAAGCGTATCTGCGGAATTATAACGGTTGAAGGTTCCAGGTGCATGATCGCGTTTGAGGCTCGCCGGAAAGGTCGAGATGGCAGCGCCCGATGCCAGAAGCGCTCCAAGACGGAAAATGTCGGATTCGCCATCGGAATATTCTTCCCGCCACTGGGCGCCCGAAGACATCTGTAAAAGGGGGCGTTTGCGGGAGGGGGCGGAATCCTACGCTAAGGATTTGGGCCAGCGATATTCCCCGGTTAGATTGATGTGTTCCCATCCCAACGGCGAGACGTGGGCGAGTAGATCAGGCGCGATATGGGTACCGCTGGCGGC
>NZ_JADYXN010000119.1:0-374 GCF_015864285.1 Pseudoalteromonas sp. NZS100_1 | reverse complement strand
TATTGACGACCTCGCCGAGCTTCATGGTGTTCCAGAATATGATGATGGCGGCGAGCAGGTTCATTCCGGCGATGCGATAGTGCTGGCCTTCGCCGGATCGATCCCGGATTTCACCTCGGCGGTGGAAGCTGATGGCGCGCTTTAGGGCGTGGTGGGCCTCACCCTTGTTGAGGCCGATCTGAGCCTGGCGCTGGAGGCCGGCATCAAGAATCCAGTCGATCATGAACAGGGTTCGCTCGATGCGGCCCACCTCTCGCAATGCGAGGGCCAGCTCATTCTGGCGCGGGTAAGAGGCGAGCTTGCGAAGAATCTGGCTGGCCGTGCTGGAAGCGAATGAAGCGGCAGAGCGATTTTGGCGTTCTCTCGGCTTCATT
>NZ_JADYXN010000012.1:0-127577 GCF_015864285.1 Pseudoalteromonas sp. NZS100_1 | reverse complement strand
CATCCACTTCGAAGGTAGGTTAGATGGTGTGCTAGATATTTAGCAATTTAGGCTGACACAGAATTCTGAACGCCCTCCGTTTTTCTACCCTCAAAATAGATCACTTAATTAAGCGAATTGGTATAATAAAAAACCCACAACTCTTAACTATTAATTTATAAACTACTATTATGCTGCTTATTTTTAGGTTCGTGGCTGTCATTGCTGTCATTCGTTTTACTTTCTTTGTTATCAACTTTTTGAATGGGTTGGTTACGAACACACATTAAGTCATCAGCCATATATTGGCAGCTTCCTATATATAAGTCGTTATGCCCACCCTGATACTTACACGATTGTGACTTTTGCTTTTCAAAGCATGCTTTCACTGCTATTTGATTAAGTGGCTGAGAATGTGCTGCCGCATAACCACTTAAAAGTAATAATGAAGGAGCAAGTAAAACAAACAGTGACTTATATTTAATAGTCATAATTTTCTCAATGCTTTGGTGGTGGTTTATTGCCTGGCGGCGGGCCACCTGCTGCTCTTACTGACTCACCATGAAGGCAGCCAATAAACAAATTTTCGCTCGGGCTGGCAGCATGATAATGATAGCCTCTGGTTTCATCTGTTATACCACGGCATTCGTCGAGTGACTCTTCATTGCCTTGTGCATCTTTCATTGCGTAAATACCGTAACCGTCAACGGCATAACCTATTAAAGGGGCGTGTCCGTCAGTAGTTTGAGCTGAATTGGTACATCCTGTTGTTGAATGATAGTGATAACCTTGGTGCAGGTTAATATGCCCACCGCAGTCGTCAAATGCTGCAATTGTATAACTGCCTAAAATAGCATTTATAGGTGCAGGGCCTGAAAGTTCAGTACCATCAAGCGCTATGCCCACGGTATGTAATCGGCTGGATTTTTTACTCACTATGGGTGTAGTCGGAATTAAATATGTAAGCGAAAAGTTATCTTCTAAATAAGATAGCTCGCATTCAATACAATTTTGTTTGTATTGTTCTTCTACATCTGGGCGTGCAGCACCTGAGCAAGATTCTTTTGTTGCTGTATAACGAACTTTATTTGTTTTTGCGTCATACAATACCCATTTTTCATCGCCGTAGTATTCATCTAGCTTAAGAATAAAGTCGCCAGTTAAGTCGACTAGCTCTCCTTTACCTTGTTTATCAAACCAAGTACCTGATACATCAGCTCCGTCTGTTGTGCTGCGAGGGCAAAATGGGCCAGGCTCTCTGCCTGCGGGTGCACCTGATGTAGTAAACTCATAACAGGTTGTTTTAGTACCTTGCTGGGTTTCACAATCAACAATTTTAGGCTCTGTAATAAAAGCCTCTTGTTTGAACATAGATAGGTTTATTGATTGATTCGCTTTTTGCGGCTCACTAAGTGGGCTACTGACTTGCTCAGTATTTTTGTTACTAGATGAGTCGTTGCAACCACTTAGAGTTAAAGCTGTTGCGGTAACAATGATTGCACATGCGCTATAATTTTTTAAGCCCATTACTTGTATCCTTTTCGGTATAGGTTTTAGCGTACTTATACTGTGGCATATTACTGGCCAAATGTGTAAAAAGTATGCAAGCGAGTGAATTTAACACACGATGAAATATGTTTAACGGCGCGGTTGTTGCTAAATTTCAGTTTTAAATTTAATTATTATTGTGTTTTGAATCAATAAACAATGCGTATGTGTAATACACAATAACTAAAAATGTTAGTGTTTAGCTATCGTTCAAATACAGTTGAGAATTACATATGAAGTTTTTAGTATTTTTAGGCACGGTACGCGATAGTACACCACCAAAACCAGCTCGCTTAGGCTTAAGGGTTTCTAGGGCTTGTATAGAATGCTTAACAGAGCATTTTGGCGATCATGAGTTTGAGCTAATTGATACGTTGGACTTTCCTAGCGAAAACGTATTTAAACCACACTTTGCATACGCTAAAAGTAATGCACCTACAGAACTCACTCTATTAGCTGATAAAATTAAAGCCGCAGATGGATATATAATGATTAGCCCTGAGTACAATCACAGCATGAGTCCAGCCCTCGCTGACTTACTTAATCATTTTGGTAGCTCACTGTTCTCGTATAAACCAAGTGCAATAGTAACTTACTCAGCAGGACAGTGGGGTGGTGTAAGAGCGGCCATTAGTATGCGCACGTTTTTATCTGAACTTGGCTGTTTGCCGGTATCGGCGATGATCCACGTGCCAAAAGCGCAAGATGTGTTTAGTGAGGATGGCAAACCTGTTGCAGGAGAGAGTCAATCATCGTGGTTTAATTATTTCTCACGCACGTTTAGCCAACTAATATGGTGGGCGCAGGCTGCTAAAGAGCATACCGAGGTGGTTGACCCGCAAAGTTTACTAAAAAGCTTTAAAACAGCTCCTTCTCAGCGCAATGCACCTTAATACCCGCTAACTAATTGTTTGGATTGATTATAGAAACATGGCTGCATAAAGTGGTATCATTAACGCTACATATTTTTAATAATGCATAATACCAATTCTCAATAATAGTTAATCAATTTAAGGGATTAAATCGCTAACTGCATTAAAAATTTTTGATATAGAACAACTCAATAACGAAATTTTTGCTTTGTTATCAACACGATTTTCTTGTCTCAAAATAGATTACTTAATTATGCGAATTGGTGTAAGAAACAAGGAAATTGTGTCTTGAAATATCTAGCCTTACTAAGTGTGCTAACGCTTAGTGCATGTAGTTCTGTTCCCCATAAAATTGAAATGAGCCAAAGTACGGCTGCAAATATGAACCTTATCGCTTTAACTGAGCAAAGTGCACCAAAGGGTGTTGCTGGCACTTACCAGTTTCATATTAAAGCGGCGGGGGCTCAGGGGAGTTGGTTGTATTTAAATACCGAAACTGATTATCGAGATAGACGTTCTATTACGATATCAATACCGCCTAATGTGGTAGCAGAGCTTCAAAGTAAATACGGACAACCAGCAGACACCTTTTTTATTGATAAAACAATAGAAGTAACAGGCGAAGCTAAACGAGTAACTATCGATTTTATGAGCCGTGGTAGAGCCACTAATAAATATTATTATCAAACGCACATAGCTGTGTCATCAATTAAGCAGCTTCGTTTTATTGAAAGTTAGCAAAAAGCAATGCACTGTATTTATATACAGTGCATTGTAAAAAGCTTACTTTGAGCTTTAACGTTTACACTTAAATTTACTGCTATGGCGCTACTTTAGCGCTGTTTTATTCCACGATTTCAAAACTCTTATTTAACCTATTGTAATCTCATTACATAAAACTAATAATTGGTTAGTTTTATAAGTTTGAGTACCTGTATTGAAAGCCAAAGAAATCCGCAATTTTTATATCAACGAAGAGCAATCTGTTTATTTGCTTTCGCACCGCGATGCTAAAAAACACCGCCAGTGGCTTAATATTTGTATTAAGCAGTTAACACTGCTGGGCTACAAAAACGTTGAAATGATTGGCTCGGGTGCTTTTGGTTTTGTATTTGCAGGTGATGACGATAACGGCTTACCTTGGGTATTTAAGTTTTCGCGTATTACACTTGCCCAAAGTGTACGTGACCGCCTAGAAGACGAAGCGTATATGCTTTCGCAAATTAATAACCCCTTAGTGCCTACCTTTTATGCATTTGAGCGAATTAAAAAACAAGGGATTTTAATGATGGCTCGCGCCATTGGAGAGGACCTTGAAAAAGTATCGCTTAAAACAGGGCGCTTTAGTGCCGCGCAAATAATGGCACTAGCTGTTAGGTTACGTAATGTATTAATTGATTTACGCAGTCACAAAAACGGCATTAGCCCACAACCTATAGTGCATGGCGATATAAAGCCTTCAAACCTTGTTTGGGATGCAAACACTGATGCGCTGTCGTTAGTGGATTGGGGAAGCTCTGTGTATGCACAGCTCGATAGTGATGGTAACCCTGTTGCCAGTAACTTTATGGATTTAATGTCGGGCGATTTAAGCACAACGAATGCTCGTATGGGCGATGTGTACTTTATTGGTGAAGCGCAAATGTCGGGGGAGCAATCATCCCCACGATTTGATGAACAAGGTGTAGCCGCAACGTTGTATGCGCTAGCGTCGGCGCAGTCGTGTCGCTTTGGTGCACAAGCCATCCCTGCAAGCAGCTTAGGGCTCCCAAAAGAGCTGGCTAAAGTGATTGATGGCATGCTTTCTAAAAGTAAGGCACAACGTGATGGTGCCGGTGATTACTTTATGCGTAATATTACAACTATGGCTAAAGCGTACTTACCTGAGCTTGATAAAAAACAAAAAAAAGCAGATATTCCTTTTTGGTATGGCAAGGCCGAGCAACCCGACACGGTTGTATATAGTTCACGAAAACAGTTTTTACGCCAGGCCGATCATAATCAGCAATTACTTGATATAAACGATGCTCAACTTGACCGTTATTATAAAGAGTTTTTGTTTGATACAGGCGATACCGAAAAAGCATTTTTAGCATCAATAAGCCGATTAGCTAAGTACCCTGTTGTTGGTGGGCTTAGTTTTCATTGGAAGGATGAGTCGATGTTTGTTGAATCGTCTTTAATTATGCATGACGAATCATTGGGTGATGCGTTTAGTGATGCGATTAATAACACGGTGATGCTTGCGCAAGCGATTAATCAAAAAGGGTTATTTAAGTGTTGTTTGTTTGATGCCCGTAAAACCATTCAACTAGAGCGAGATGGCACGGGTGCATTTAAGTTTGATAGCCTACCAGAGCTTGAATACGAAGTTGTAAGCATGAAGGCAAACGACATAACCCGCCCGCATTCATACTTTGAAGACGGTAAAGACCCTGATGAGCAACTACAGCTACCTAAAAAAGTTATTAAGTGCGTATTTGAGCTTAACCAAATTCATCATACGGGGTGTATTATTTTTGAAGCACTGCCCGACAGAATGAAGATTCACCATTACTACCGTTTACTCGATTCGAGTAAAGAGGTTGAGTTTAAACGTTTACTTAATAAACTTATGCAATACGCGGTAAATATTACGGACGTTGGTGTTGCGGGCTTTATGAAACTCCCATATAAAAACACCCGTGAGTTTAGTTTATGTGAGCAGCAAGAAGAGCATTACTTTCCTAAAAACCCCAAGCTTGTACCTTTATAGAAAGAGCCCTTCACTAAAGAGTATTAAATAAGAAGTAAAATATAAAAAAGAGCACAAGTTTGTTTAACTTGTACTCTTTGCTACTTAATTATACGGTTAGGTTTTACTTCTTAAAACACCTTACTAAAGGGCGACGTTGGTGATAGCTCAAATTGATGAGTAAGTTTTTGCGTTTTATTAGTCGCTGTTATTTGATAATGCTGCTTGTGCTCATTGTTACTAAATAGCTTAACGTTAAAGTTAACTTTAGTTAGTTTACTCGCAAGAGAGTAGCGACCAGTAATGGTTACTTGGTCTATATTGTCGCTTTTATGTGTATGCGACGCTTCTGGGTTTAGCAAAAGTCCGTCAATAGTAAATTTATACTGATGATCCGCTAAATAAACGTTCTTTTTAACTCGCTTACTTATTTGTTTTTTATGAGCATTAAACTCAACTATTGATACTTTGCCATCCTTATCTTCATCAACCCCTTTAAAAGCCGACATAGGGATTGAAAGCACAATAAACACGTTATTATCAACAAAATTCAGCGTACCGTGATCTGCAACCATTAAATGCGCGTTTGCTAAGGTTGGTGTACTCAGTAAGCACAAGGTGGTCATACTCAGTAGACCTCTTTTTATATAAGGCATAGCTTACTCCTAACTAAACTTCGCCTTTAACACAGCGTTGAAAAAACGGGTAAGTGTCTGTTGCGTAGTAGTGGTATATCCCATCAGGAAACTCAGGCGTTACACCAACGCGGCCATTACATTCATCTAAATCACCAGAGCCTGCTACGTATTCCCAATCTTGTGCAAATGTACCTAATGGGTATATATCGGTAGAAGGGCGGTTTGCGCTTACGGTTGTTACGCGTTGATAGCTACCGGTCATTGCGGTTAGGACTGAAGTTGCATCACTTGAGTCTGAATAGCCGTAACGTGCATAAATAGGAAAGCCATCTGCTGCCCAACCTATTAGAGTCATAGTGGTGCTATTGCCACCTCGCATTGCTACAAAGCCTTCAGGCATACCATGATAATGATATGTACCATCGGGTTGTACGTGTGCATTGTTGTCGTCTGTTCCAAAACTAAACGTGTCTTGGCTTAGGGCTTCTATATTCCAGTTGCCGCTATTGTCGCCTAAATCGCAATCGGTTCCAGAATCATCACAACTTCCGCCTGTACCAGCGTCTATTTTAATGCCATTAAGTACAACGCCTATCATTCCACGAGGACCACCAAGCATGGTTGCTTGTGTTGTTTCTATAGGCTCAAGTGTGTAGCTTTCATTTACTGATTGCTCAGAAATAGTATTTGGGTTATCAGCATTAGGGAATGTGCCTACTTCGTGATCGGGTATGCCATTAGCTACTAAGTCGCGTGTAGTTCCTGTGCATGACCAATCTGCAGCGCTGGTGGCTTGTACTGACTCTGACTCGTTATATTCACTGTAGCTATATTCACAAAGTACACTTTGGGTTGAAATGCTGGTACCTGTGCCATTATCTGTGGTGGTTTGTGATGAGGTTTCTGTAGTTTCTGAGCTATCAGCTATGCCTTCTCCACCTCCACATGCAACTAACGATGAAACAATTAAGGCAAGAGAAGTGAGCTTTAAAGCATTTATCCTATTTCGATTTTTATTATTAAGTGCGTATTGTTTCATTGCTGCCTACCTGATCAATTAAGTTACTCAAACAATAATCAGCAATTGTGCAAATAGTGTGTAAACAATGATGACAAATTAGCAATTATGTAAATAGGCGGAGTATTAAAGCTAAGTTGAGATTTAACTTTATGAGATTGTGTTTTATTTTAAAATTTCAAAAAGTTAAACTAATGCCAAAATAGCTAACATAAAAGGCTACCTTAATGGCTAAAACAAAACCTGTAGTGACGTTACAAAGTCACGGTATTTACTCTAAGTGGGATAGTGAAAGTAAAGCGTTGCCACAAATAGAGCAATTTACAACAAATGTAATAGCTGAGGTAGATATTGAGTTTGGCTTAATCGTAAATATCAAAAAAGGTAAAGGCGAAAAGCTTCATTATTGTATTTACCATCCTGATATTCCAAGTAGTAACGGTGATGTGATGGACCCTTTTGAAGGCGATGTATACGTTAAAAACAGTGATTGGAACTTTTATTTAGGCGATACACTTTGGCTGCCAATAGAAAATAAATTGGGTGATTGGCGAATGACGATTGAACTAAATGGAAAAATCATTGCTGATAAAACTTTTAATGTGGCATTAGAGGCAGAGCGCACTGAAACAGATTTTTGGAAAAACCGAGGGTACTAATTGTTATTTATTGGCTATGTGACGCGGATATAATTGAAGTTAATGAGAAAATAGTCGAAGAGCTATTTATAAACAGCTCTTCAACCTTAAATTAGTAAGTTTTTAGTTACCCCAAGGGTTACTAGAATTAGAACGCTGCTTACGATCGCGAGCACGTTGCTTAGATTCTTTTTTCTCTACAATACGTTTAGCGTCAACAAAACTAAGTTCACATGGCTCACCAGGTTTATGATCAGCGGGGATAACACGATCTCGTGGCGGCAATTCGTATTGCACATCATCAGGCTTAGGTAAGTTTTTAAGACGGTACAGGTAAAAGTTATCTACTTTTTCTTGTGCCCATTGTGTTTTACGTAAAAATTTAACCGCAGACTTAACATCAGGATTATTTTTAAAGCAGTTAAGTTGTAAATAAGCGTGTAGGAGTTCCCACCCGTATTGTTCAACCAGCTCTTCAACCACTTGTTCTAATTTTACGCCTTGCAGTGGGTTATTACTGAAAAGTTCTTGGTTGCTCATAGGTGTTGCCTCATTATTAAAATACAAATTGCATTATAAATTTAATAACGAGGCTTTAACAGAGTAAATAGCTTAACTTTGGCAATTAACTACAACACGACCACGAATTTTTCCTTCCATAAGTTGCTCTGCATTATCAATTACGTGTTCAAGTGATATTTCTGTCGAAATTTTATCTAAATAATCAGTACTTACTAATTTAGCTAAGCGATCCCATGCTTCAATTCTGTCGGCTTTAGGACGCATTACGCTATCAATCCCTATAAGAGATACACCACGTAATATAAAGGGTGCCACCGATGCTGGTAAATCCATACCTTGTGCAAGTCCGCATGCTGTTACTACACCACCATATTTTAATGAAGCACAAATATTTGCCAGTGTATGGCTACCCACAGAGTCTATTGCTGCTGCAAATCGCTCTTTTTGCAAAGGTTTGCCCGGGTTTGAAAGCTCACTTCTGTCAATTATGTTTGATGCGCCAAGCTCTTTTAAATACTCACTTTGATCTAATCGACCTGTTGCCGCCGTTACGTTATAGCCAAGTTGGTTTAGTAAATAAATAGCAAAGCTACCCACGCCGCCATTAGCACCGGTTACCAGTATTTCGCCAGACTCTGGAGTAATGCCTTGTTTTTCAAGCGCTATCACACTTAGCATAGCGGTATAACCGGCTGTACCAATTTGCATAGCTTGTTTAGGTGAAATACCCGCAGGCAAGGGGATTAGCCAATCGCTATTAAGAGCTGCTTTTTGAGCAAGTCCGCCCCAATGTTTTTCGCCTACACCAAAGCCATTTAATATTACGTTATCGCCATTTTTAAATTCATCGCTGGTGGAATGTGTAACCGTACCCACTAAATCAATACCTGGCACCATAGGAAAACTGCGTACAACGGGGCCTTTACCAGTAATTGCTAAACCATCTTTATAGTTAAGTGTGCTGTATAGCACGTCAATAGATACATTTTCGTTTGGTAAATCGCTATGTTCGATAGTCGATAATGAGGCGCTGTAGTTATTATCTTCTTTATTAATAACAATGGCTTTAATTGGGTTACTCATGGGATATCCTTTTAGACCGATCGTCTTTTAATTGGTAAATAAAAACGCATTAGGTTAATAATGCGCGTAAAAACATTTCTGTATACAAAGTAAGTGGGGTATTTGATTTGGTGAGCTTGGCGCGCATAACAGCACCTTCCCAACCAATCCAAAAGTACTCACTCATTAATTGTGTGTTTACATGGCTTGCAATAGTGCCTTGTTGCTTAGCTTGGTTTAAGCAAACCTCTACATGGTTTTGCCAAGCTGTGTAGCTTTGCATTAATCTGGTTTTAAACTCATCACTTAAATGGTTAAGCTCTTGATTTAAGTTACCGACTAAACAGCCACGTTTGTAATCGTATTTTTTCATCCCTTTAATTGCGCTTTGAGTAAAATTAACGATTCGCTCAAGTGGGGGAACATCTTCTTGGTGTAGGTAATGGGTAAGCTTGGCAATAAAATAACTGTCGTATGCATCAACTAACGCAATACCGTAGGCTTCTTTACTTTTAAAGTAATGATAAAAAGAGCCTTTAGGTACAGCCGCTTTTTTCAAAATAGTATCGAGCCCCGTGGCGCTAAAACCAAATTCAGTTAGGGTTTCAAGGCCCGTGCGAATAAGTAACGCTTTTGTATCGGCGTTTTCTCTGGCTATTTTAGGTGGGCGACCACGGCGTATTGGTGTTGATGTATTTTTGTTCATGAACCTATATTAGACCGATCGACTTTAAATAATCAAGTATAAATTTAAATTGTTTAAAAATAGTTCAAATTTAGGGGCGGGCTACTAATTTAAGATTAATGAAATAAAAGTGTCACGATTACATTTTTGTTTGGAACTTAGTCAATATTAGTCGGTCACAATTAAAGCACACAAGTACTTTTTAGCGATTATTAAATCGCCAATTTGTTATTACGAACCGGTCAAATTAAATGTTGTATGACCACTTACTTTTTTAAATGTTAATTCATTTTTGCATCAGCAGCTTAGTTAAAGTCAAACAATTTAATTGCTTTTACAATTTGAATTTTACATTTTTATTAACTATTCATTAAATGTAGATTTCACTAATGCTACACAATATATAAATAAAAAGGTGAGGATATTACCGATGAAGAGACAGAAAAGAGATCGTTTAGAAAGAGCTCATTCTCAAGGTTTTAAAGCAGGTTTAGCAGGTCGCTCAAAAGAGCTATGCCCTTATCAACAAGTAGATCCAAAATCAGAGTGGTTAGGAGGTTGGCGTGAAGCGATTGAAAACCGCAACATGTACAAAACCTAAAATCAATAATCGAATTTAAGCAAAAAGGCCTCCACATTGGAGGCCTTTTTGTTTGTGCATTTAAAAATTAAAACGCACTAGTGTCTTGGAATAAGCCCACTTTTAAATCTTTTGCTTCGTAGATTACTCGGCCATCTACTTCTACAGTGCCATCAGCAACGCCCATAAACAATTTACGTTTAATTACGCGTTTCATTACAAGACGGTAAGTTACTTTTTTATTAGTTGGTAAAATTTGGCCAGTAAATTTAACTTCACCCACCCCTAGCGCACGACCAAGACCAGGGCCACCAGACCAACCTAAGTAAAAGCCAACTAGTTGCCACATAGCATCTAATCCTAAACAACCTGGCATTACTGGGTCGCCTTTAAAATGGCAATCGAAAAACCACAGGCTAGGGTCAATATCAAGCTCAGCAACAATTTCGCCTTTACCATGAATTCCGCCATCAGCAGTAATAGAGGTAATGCGGTCCATCATTAACATGTTGTCACTTGGTAAACGGCAGTTGCCTTCACCAAACATTTCACCTTGACCACACAGGATCAAATCTTCTTTTGTATAGCTATTTTTAGGTTCCATAACACTTATCTTCGCTTAGAAATTGCCAAGTACTTTAGCGTACACTTGTACGCTAAACAACTCGGAGCAGTTAAAAAATCAAAATATTGCATATTAAATCATCAATCAATCAACACGATTGGTTTTTGCACTATAAAACCGCGCAATTACAATCAGAAATCATTATAATTAACGCTGTCTTATAACCAGTCTAAAGGAAGTTTATGATCCTTTTTGTTAACTCACTAACTGTGATTGATTTTTCTTACTTATCTAACAAACGCGGCGCCGTTGGCGAGAGCTGGATTGTTGATTTAACTTTGCACGGTAAACTTAACGAAGAGTCTATGGTTTTAGACTTTGGTTTAGTTAAAAAGCAAATTAAAGGCATTATAGATGAGTGTATTGATCACCGATTAGCAATTCCTACGGGCCTTAATGGGACTGTATCTGAGTTTGACGAGCATAAAACACTCGACTGTACATTTGGTGAAAACAACCACTTAGCTATGAGCGCCCCTCATCAAGCTTATTGTATGATTAACGCAGACGAAGTAACGGTTGAATCGGTTACTGAATTTTTAATTGCGACTATTTTACCAAAACTCCCAGATAACATTGAAAAAATTGAGCTGTCTCTTAAGCCTGAACACAGCCAAAGCTTTTACTATCATTACAGCCATGGTCTTAAAAAGCATGACGGTAATTGCCAACGCATTATTCACGGGCATCGTTCTCAAATTGGTATTAGTTTAGATGGTATTTCTATGCCGCGCTTGCAAAAAGAATGGTCTCAAAAGTGGGAAGATATTTACTTAGCCACCAGTGAAGATCAAATTAGCGGCAGTGATTTAAAACACATTACAGCTAAAGCTGATGACGTATGTTTTGCCTATACATCGGCACAAGGCTATTTTGAAATGGCTATTAGCGAATCTCGTTGCGACATTTTACCAGTAGATACAACCGTAGAATGTATTGCTGAACATGTAGCTGGTCAAATTAAAGCCCAATACCCAGAAAAAGCAGTAAAAGTAACCGCTTATGAAGGGGTAGGAAAAGGATCGATTAGCTATGTTTAAAACACTTTTAGCAACAGCACTTATTGCCTCTACTAGCCTTAGTGCTATGGCACTTGAGTTAAAAGGGCACTTAACACAAGGCGGCTTGGTTACTGGTAAGCTTGAAAATGCTAAATCGGTAAGCTTAGATGGCAAAGAGTTAAAACTTTCATCTAGTGGTGATTTTGTATTTGGTTTTGGTCGTGATGCTGACACTACTCATACTTTGAAATGGGTAGATAGCAGCGACAAGTCACATTCTCAGCCGATAGCTATTACCAAGCGTGAATATAAAATTGATAAAATTACCGGCGTAGCTAAAAAATATGTTTCACCGCCAAAAGAAGTTAGCGCACGTATAAGCCGCGAAGCAGTTGCTGTGCGTAAAGCACGTGAAGTTGACTCTGATTTACTGTACTTTTTAGACCCTGTGTTAAAGCCTGCAGAAGGGCGTATATCGGGTGTTTATGGCAGCCAACGTTATTTTAATGGTGAGCCTCGTCGTCCGCACTTTGGCTTAGACATTGCCAATAAAACAGGCTCCCCTGTTTATGCGCCGATTAGTGGTTCCGTGGTATTTGCTGAGCCTGATTTATACTACTCAGGCGGTACATTAATTATTGATCATGGCCATGGCATTACCTCAACTTACATTCACTTAAGTAAGCTTGATGTAAAAGTGGGTGACAAAATTGAGCAAGGTAACAAAGTGGCTGAAATTGGTGCAACAGGGCGTGTAACGGGTCCTCACCTAGATTGGCGTTTTAACTGGAAAGGCGAACGCCTCGATCCAGCATTACTAATGCAAGATACATTAGCAAACAAAAAGTAGAGATTATGACTGACGTAAATCGCGATGCAATAATTGCTCAGCGTATTGAAGACTCAACTACATCGGTAACTAAGACCGTGTTTCCTGGGCGTACTAATCATCACAATACTTTATTTGGTGGTGATGCACTGGCGTGGATGGATGAAGTGGCATTTATAGCAGCGACTCGTTTTTGCCGTAAGCCTTTGGTTACCATATCTTCCGATAGAGTTGATTTTAAAGAAGCGATACCAGCAGGTACTTTTGCAGAGTTAATTGCTAAAGTAGTCCATGTAGGTAACACCAGCTTAAAAGTTGATGTAGATATACTATTAGAAACTATGCACAGAGATGATAAGCACTCTGCCATTAGTGGTAGCTTTACGTTTGTTGCTGTCGATGATAATCACAGACCAACACCGGTAGTATGCGATAAAATGATTTATGGTTTTGAGTAATTTAGAGCTTTAAAGACGGGGTAGAGTAACATTATATAAGCACCTTAATTGGTGCTTATATAAAAAACCATAAAGAACACATCATACTAAATATTTATTAAATGTAATCTCAACACCTCAGTTAATATTTACTAATAAACTAATCAAAATAAAAGAGAAATTGATAGGGATAAGAGTTGTTAGAAGCAAAAAAGGTATGCTTTAAACATACCTTTTTAGTTACATTTAGCTTTTAATTAAATTTACGAATACTTATATGCATACATACTACTTAAAGCACCATTGCTGCAATCCAGCCAAATATCAGCAGTGGAATGTTAAAGTGAATAAACGTTGGAATAACAGAGTCTCTAATATGGTCGTGCTGGCCATCGGCATTTAAACCTGATGTTGGTCCAAGCGTTGAGTCTGAAGCAGGGGAGCCTGCATCACCTAAAGCGCCCGCAGTACCAACAAGTGCAGCGGTTGCCATAACAGAAAACCCGAGGTCTAAACACAAAGGAACAAACAAAGTTGCAATAATAGGCACTGTTGAAAACGAGCTACCAATTCCCATTGTAATTAATAACCCGACTAACAAAATAACACCGGCGGCCAAAGGTTTATTACCATCAAAAAGTGCGGCTGTGCTGTGTACTAAGCTCGCTACGTCGCCAGTGGCCTGCATAACCGATGCAAAGCCTTGTGCCGATATCATAATAAAACCAATCATCGCCATCATCGCAACGCCTTTACTAAATACGTCGCCGTTTTCTTCCCACTTAACTACACCAAATACACTAAATATCATTACACCTACTAAACCGCCTAAAATCATTGAGCCACTTAGGTTTTGTGCAACAAGTGAGGCAAGTACCGCACATAGCCCTACAATCATTACTTTTTTAGGGTTTTCTACCTCAGCCGATTTACTCTGAGTTGTTAATGGGAGCTCTGTGTATTCGCGACGTTTTTTGTAGGTAATAAATACCGCAATAAGTAATCCAATAAACATACCTAATGCAGGAATTATCATCGCCATAGGGACTTGTGTATTTACAATGTCTAGGCCGTTATCAACTAGGTTTTTATGCAAAATAGAATATAAGTAAATTCCCCCAAAACCATAAGGCAGCACCATGTAAGAAGTTGCTAATCCAAATGTTAAAATACACGCTATAGCACGCCTGTCTAACCTTAACTGATTAAAAACCACGAGTAACGGCGGGATTAAAATAGGAATAAACGCTATGTGTACAGGTACTAAGTTTTGCGAAGAAATCGCACAACCTAAAATAATTAATAAAATGAAGTAACTTAAAAATGTTTCATTCCCGCTGCCTTTAGCATTTACTTTAGCAAGTAACTTATCAGCGAGAATGCGTGTTAAACCCGACTTAGAAATAGCAACGGCAAATGCACCGAGCATGGCATAACTTAGTGCAATTTCAGCTCCGGCAGAAAGGCCAGAATTAAATGCATCAACACTTTCTTTTATACCCAAGCCTGCTGTTAAACCAGCAACTAAAGCACTTATGATCATGGCAACAATGACGTTAACGCGAGCCAGAGATAGCCCGAGCATTAAAATAACGCCTATAACAACAGCATTCATAGTATTCTCTATTTGGAAATTTTAATTAATTTTATCAGATCTTTAGCCTGAGTTTTACGCTCTTTCGTAAAAGGTTTTTTACTATAGCGTACTTGGTTAAATAACTGACTAAATGTGTTTATAGATTGTGCAGAACGAGGAAGTTGATCAGCAAAAAAATGTAACTGCTGACTCGGTGTTAAATTATCGGGTGTATTTATTTTTTGTTTTTTCGCCCATGCTTTTACTTCATAAAATTCTTTAACCATAGGCGCTAATTTAGTCGGGCGTTTTGGTAAGTTTAAATACACAAAATAACCTACAAAACAAAAACCAGCTGTTAGTAAAACCATTAATGGTACAAGCCAAATGTTTTTACTACCAAAAATTGATTTTAAAAAATCATTTTGTTTTTCTTCGTCAAAACCAAGTACCCAGCTAGACCATTGATAATCGAGATTTTCAAGTTCCAACCTTAACCAATTAATAGCGGGGAAATTACTTAAACTCACTAAACCAAAATCAAGATTACTTTTAAATTCGTCATTCAGCTCTTCGTTTTGCGAAAGCGAGCCATTTAAACGCTCCGGTGCGACAACAGCCGTTGCATCAAAAATAACCCAACCTTCGTTTTTTAAATATACTTCTACCCATGCATGCGCATCGTACTGGCGAACTGTTAGCGTATTATTATCTTGGTTTAATTCACCGCCTAAATAACCACTTACTAATCGAGCGGGTATACCTGCGGTTCTAAAAATGTACGCAGCGGCGCTTGCATAATGACCACAAAATCCACGTTGGTTTTCAAATAAAAATTGGTCAATCGTGTTATCGCCGCTCATCGGAGTGGGTGTTAACGTATAAGTAAATCCTGTACCTGCAAAGTATTGTAATAAGCTATTGTAAAAATCGCGGTCAGAGTGTGTATCTTGCTTTAAGTTTTTAGCAAGTGATGATGTTTTTACATTCTTTTTATAAGCGAGGTATTTGTAGCGTTTTTCTTCAAATTCGCCAAGCGATAAAGCTGTGAAGTTAAAGCTATTTACATCGTATTGTAAGTTTTTAGCTTGACGACTTTTTTTACGCAATAAGCCTAGCGAATTACCTTCAACATTTGGTGAGTTACTACTGGAATACGCTAAACCATAGAGCCATTTTTGTGTAGCAGGCTCTGTAATAACTGAGTAGCTTGCAATAAGTTGCTCATCATTTTCGCTCTGCGTATTTGTTTTTACATTATTATATTTTAAAAAGTCAGACGTAAGCCACGCATTACCATTAAACTCATCATGAACTATTGCTCGCCAATAATAAGGCGCTACAGGTTTTTCTTCGTTAAATTTAGCTCTAAACACAAGTTCATCTGAGTTTGAAAGCTTTGCAATATCGAAAGGATCGACTTGTTCAGAAAGCCCTGTTTTTGCAAGCTTAGGCCCAGGGAGCTGCCAAAAGGCGGGCATTTTTGGTAAAAAAAGCAGTAAAAATACAGCTAAAGGAAGCGCTAAAAGTAGTAATTTACCACTTTGCTTAGAGGCTATTTTTAAATTATGTTTGGATTCGAGTAAGCCAAGTACTGCAAAGTTTAATATGTATAAACTACTTACAGTTAAAGTCGTTAAAATGCTTTGGTTAAATAAATACACCGATGAGAGTGAAAAAAACGTAAGCGTTGTAATTACATGATAGTGTTTTTTGGTTTTAGCCTGCAGCAGCTTAAATAAACTAGCAAGTAGCAGCATGGCCACAAATAAAATAACCGTATCCGACATGCCTACTGTGTAGAGCATTAAACCTAGTGACACACCTGCGAGTATATTTGCCAGCCAAGCATTTGGCTTTGGTTTATTACTCAGCGTTATGTAAAAGTTCCATGCACAAATAAGTGAAAGTACACCTACAAAAGCAAGCGGTAAATGTGATACAAAAAATACAATTAAACATGCATATATAAAAGACAGCGAATAATTTATTACTTTTTCGTTTTTAAGTATGTCCATTACACATCACCATTAAATGAGCATAATAATTCTAAGCATTGCTGCTTATGTTGCTGTCCGGTATTTGTATTTATTGTTTTATTCGGTAGCTTTAACATAAAAGGGGTGTTTTTTTCGGTTGCTTCACACACTAAAAAGCATAACTGGCTTAAACGTTGTTCTGTATCTCCATTCATTAACATAAAATCGAAGAGCGCATTCGCTGTTTTAAAGTCTACAAACTCTTTTACTAACAACTGCTGTGTTTTTGCGTAATGCTTCCACGACACTCTTTGCAAGCCCATCTCTGGTAAATGTGGGATTAACGACTCAAACTCTTCGCTACCAGATTGTGTAGAAACACCTTTATCGGCTTGCTCATCAAGCATAGAAACATGCGCATCACTGTGTACTTGTTCAAGCGACGGGTATACAAAAACATCTGTTTGTAATTGAATGTAGCTCCAAACAGTTATTAAGCCAAAGGGGTAGTTACTCGCTATTTTAATACGTTGCACTGAGTACTTACCGCGTGAGCTGTAGGGTAAGTTGAGTGCAAGTAACTGAGTCTTACTATCAACTTCGTCGGTATGTTTGTGAGTTTGCTCACTACCTTGATATGTTAAATTAATAGATTGGGTAACTCTAGCGCTTTGTAATTCAAATACAATACTCGGTTTTTGAGGAGCGTAGCTGTTAAATGCATCTTTAAATTTAACCGTTAAGCCTTTAGCGTTACTGTAGCCCATTAATACAGCAATAATCATCACCACAAACATAAGATAAGACATTATTAAAATTAAATTATTTTGATAATTAATGCCCATCACAAAGTTTAAAATAGCCACAATTACAAAGTACCAACCAAGGGATGATGGCAATACATAAATTGTTCTGTGTTCAAGTGTAATTGAGTTTTTTAAATGCTTATTTTTTAATAATTTATTAAATACACCTCGCTTAAATGACTTAAATAAAGAAGGGCGCTTAGCTGTTTTTTTTGGCATGAAAGTTTATACCGGAACTAAAACGTTTTTTAAAATATCGTTTACTTGCGCTTCACCGGACTCATTATGCAAACCTAATCGATGCTGACACACACTTGCAAATACGGCTTGAACATCTTCTGGCATTACAAAATCACGACCCTCAATAAAGGCCCACGACCTAGCCGCTTTAGCCAGAGCCATACTGGCACGCGGTGATAACGATGCTGCAAAAGCGTTGCTTGTGCGTGTATAATTAACAAGCTCTATAATGTAGTCAATAACTGGGCTACTTAAAGTAATTTGGCTAATCTGGGTTTGAATTACCGCTAACTCTTGTTGGTTAATACGCCTAGGTAACTGACTGTAATCTCGTTTTTGCATATTCAAAATTAAGCGTTTTTCGGCTTCTTTAGGTGGAAAACCTAAGCTAATACGCATTAAAAAACGGTCTAATTGCGACTCAGGTAACGGATAAGTACCTGATTGGTAAATCGGGTTTTGTGTTGCTATCACAAAAAATGGATTTGGCAGCGTATATTTTTTTCCATCGACTGTTACTTGGTGCTCTTCCATTGCTTCAAGCAATGCACTTTGTGTTTTAGGCCCTGCGCGGTTTATTTCATCAGCTAAAACAACTTGGCTAAAAATAGGGCCTTTATGAAACGTAAAACTGTGCTCGGTAGAGTTAAACACATTAGTACCCAGAATATCAGCAGGCAGAAGATCACTGGTAAATTGAATACGCTGATACGATAAACCTAGCACAGCTGACAATGCATGAGAAAGAGTGGTTTTTCCCATACCAGGCAAATCTTCAATGAGTAAATGCCCTTCGCTAAATAAGCATGTAAGTGCCAGTTTTATTTGTTGTTGTTTACCAAATATAACACTCGAAAGATCGTCTATAATCGCAGTAACAGTACTATGCATGCTAACCTTATTATTATTCTATTATTTCAAGACGCTTCATTACAGTGTCTACTTTTTTTGTGTTGAAAGGTTTTGCAATAAAGCCTTTAGCGCCCATTTCCCACGTGTTTTGTACGTTTTCGAGACTATTGTGGCCAGAGCACATAACAACATGAGTGTGCGGGTAAGTACTATTAATGTATTCCAATATATCTGCACCGTTAGAGTCAGGTAAATCTACATCTACAAATATAACGCCTGGCGGTTTATTGTCCATAATAGGTTTGGCAGAGCTAAAATCAGCACTCTCTAATATATCTTCAAACCCTAAGTCAGTTAAAATTTGGTTTAGATAATCACGAATTTCCTTAACGTCATCAATAATGAGGATGGGCTCTAGCGGGCGAACAAATTCCATATGTAGGTTACTTCTATTTTGAATACATCTAAGTGCTTTAATACTAAGCTAACCCCATCATAAGCTCAAGAACGTTACTTAAAAAACACTAATAAATAAACTGTTTATAGGTTTGCCCAACAACCTATTTTTAAAGGATTACCTGCTTTCATAGCTTCTACTAACTTATATTTTTATTAATTGTATTGAACAATAATGACGTATCTACAATAAATCCCTTAATCCTACACTTTATTTCCTCAAAATCTGATGTAACAAATTTGCTACTTAACTTATTGATTCAAAAATATTTACATAAAAATTCGATTTTTTGTAAACGTTTTGTAATAAAAAATCGTTGACCTTCTAAATTCATTCTGTGATTATGCTCAGTGGATGGGCTTATGCTCACAAGTGCAATTTCATTAACTATTTAATGTTTTGCTCAGTCAGCCTCATCTATACACACTGAATTAATACCAATTTCATTAAATGAATATGCAATTTAATAAAGTTGGCATCACACACCACACTAAATAAAGAGCTTATTATGTTGAATAATAAAAAGACTAAATTTGCAATTTCTCTCATAGCGGCAGCTATGGCTACATCGGCTCCAGCACAGGCTGATATTTCTGAATATTTAGATCGCGTTGACGTAGACTTTTTACTAATGCAAAACTTTCAGTCAATTCAAGCTAAAGACGGCGCATTTCGTCCAGAAGATGAAGAACAAGAATCAGGATTTGGCCGTATTAGAGCTAATCTAATGCTTAAATTTCATATTAACGAGTTCATCACTGCCGATATAGATATTGCAGAAGAGCCTAATGACTTTGGTGGCGAAGATCGTGACTTTTCATTTCACAACGATTTTGCAGGTGTTGAATTTGACCTACTAGGTCTTTATGGCACACCAAAAGAAAACGCAAATTTAACACTGCGTTTGGGTAATATTGGTGGCTCACCATTTCAATTTAAAGGTTTTCAAGACGGCGCAGATAACCAAAGTAATGCACTTATTGGTAATGGTATTACCGATTACGCAACCGCAGAAAACGGCGCACAGCTAAGTTACAGCGAAACTTTCGATAGTGGTGTAGTACGTGCTTATAATGTTACAGGTCACATTACGACTTCAAGTTTCGGTGAAGCGTTTCAAGAAGACAGAGGTTATAACTACCGACTTCAAGGTACTCTAGAATTTGAAGGTGGCTTTAAAGCAGGTTTAAACTTATTAAAAGCCAATCAAGGCGACCAGTTACGTTTTGAAAACGGTGTAGCCAGTCTTGATGGTGTAACCACAACAAACTATCGCTTTGGCGATGGTGAAAACTATAACTTCTCAGCGTCACCTTCGAACGAGCGTGACACTCATGTTGGCGCAATGCCAGGGCTTGAGCAATCAATCATCCAGCTTAACTTAGCTTATCAACCATCTGACGAAACTAGCTTAATTTTTATGGTTGGTAAATCATCTGATGACTACACGTTCGCAGATGCCGCTGGTAATGCAGTTGCCGGTATTACCTACTTTGGTACAAACGGCATAGCTGATGAAAATGGCACGACTTTTGATTCAAACAGTGTAATAGAAGGCGACTCATCGGTTGAGTACTTCGTGTTTGAAGCACAACAATATCTAATCCCTAAAAAGCTATATGTAGCGGCTCGTTATGCAGAAGCCGAAAACACTTCCGACTTAATTGAACAGACAGACAACACAGTAGAGCGTATTCAAGTAGCCGCAGGTTACTGGTTTAACGATAAAACGCTTTTAAAAGTTGAGTATGTTAACCAAGAAGAAGGTGTTAATTCGGGCGGCCAAATCGGTAAAGGATTTGACGGCTTCACTTCTGAAATATCTGTTAAATTTTAAGTCATTATCCAACTAGTCTAACTATTTATACAAAGGACCTAAAAAGGCACTTTGCGGGCAGTTTTATGCGTTAAAACTGCCATAAATAGAATTGGTAATTGATTGAAATTTAATAGCACTTGTTAAAACATAATGTGTATGGGGAATACCCGATGAAAAATAAATTAATTATGCTCGCGTGTGGCTTTATAAGCATGGGCGCTGTTGCAAAAGAAACGATTACAATAGCCACTGTAAATAATGGTGATATGATCACCATGAAAGAATTAAGTAGTAACTTTACCAGCCAAAACCCTGACATAGACCTAAAATGGGTTACTTTAGAGGAAAACATTCTTCGCCAACGTGTCACTACCGATGTAGCAACAAAAGGCGGCCAATACGATGTAATGACCATAGGTACTTATGAAGTACCTATTTGGGGCAAGCAAAATTGGCTAAAAGAGCTGGATAATTTAGGTGAAAACTACGATTTAGACGATTTAATACCTGCAATCCGAAGCGGTTTAACGATTAACGATTAACGATAAGCTTTATGCTGCACCATTTTATGGTGAAAGTTCAATGGTTATGTACCGCACTGACTTAATGGAAAAAGCAGGGCTAACTATGCCTAAAGCCCCAACATGGGACTTTATACGCAAAGCTGCTAAAGCGATGACCGATAAAAAAGAAGGTGTTTATGGCCTTTGTCTACGTGGTAAAGCAGGTTGGGGCGAAAACGTTGCGCTTATTACATCCATGGCTAACTCGTTTGGCGCGCGTTGGTTTGATGAAAACTGGAAGCCACAGTTTAATACCCCAGAGTGGGAAAATACCCTTCAGTATTATGTCGATGTGATGAAAGAATCTGGTCCTGCTGGTTCATCTGCAAACGGTTTTAATGAAAACCTTGCACTATTTCAAACCGGAAAATGTGGTATTTGGATTGATGCAACCGTTGCAGGCGCATTTGTTACTAACAAAAAAGACTCTGAAGTTGCCGATAAAGTAGGGTTTGCACTTGCGCCAGATAACGGTCTGGGTAAACGCGGTAACTGGTTATGGTCTTGGACTTTAGCCGTACCGGCAAGCAGTAAAAAACCAGATGCCGCAATGAAATTTATTAGCTGGGCAACATCTAAAGAATACACTCAACTTGTAGCCGACAAAAAAGGTTGGGCAAAAGTACCGCCAGGTACACGTAAATCACTTTACAGTAATCAAAAGTACATGGACGCAGCACCGTTTGCGCAAATTACCTTAGATTCTATTCAATCTGCAGATCCTAAAAATCCAACCGTTAAACCGGTGCCTTATGTAGGTATTCAGTTTGTTGCTATTCCTGAGTTTCAAGGAATTGGTACAGCTGTTGGGCAACAATTCTCAGCAGCATTAACTGGCCAAATGAGCGTTAAGCAAGCGCTTAGAACGTCTCAGCACCTTGTTGAGCGAACAATGCGTAAAGCTCGCTATCCTAAATAGCATGTAATGGGCGGGTAAGTACTCAAACTTACCCAATATTTTATGTCAATTCTATTTACTTGTTAGTTATAACGCTATCAAGGGTTTCTGATTTTCACTTGATAGTTAACAAGTAAATAGAATTGGCTTTTTTAAGGTCACCTTTATGGCAACAACTAACTCGCGCACGCTTGCTCGGTTTATGCTTCTTCCTAGTGTAATTTTATTACTTGCTTGGATGATAGTTCCGCTGTGTATGACACTGTATTTTTCATTTATTGATTACAACTTACTCGTTCCTGGGGATAAAGAGTTTGTAGGCTTTTTAAACTATGAATTTTTCCTAACTGATCCGGCTTTTTTTGAATCATTTTTTAACACGCTTTACCTAGTAACTGGGGTTTTACTTATCACTATTTGTGGTGGTATTGGCTTAGCTATTTTACTAGACCAAGCAATATGGGGACGAAACTACGTTCGCATTATGGTATTAGCTCCATTTTTTGTAATGCCAACTGTGTCGGCATTGGTATGGAAAAACATGCTAATGAACCCAGTTAATGGCTTATTTGCACACTTTTCGATTTGGCTTGGCTTTGAACCTATCGACTTTTTTGCTCAAATGCCGTTATTTTCAATCATCATAATTGTGTCTTGGCAGTGGTTACCGTTTGCAGCTTTAATACTGCTAACAGCAATACAATCATTAGACCGTGAACAATTAGAAGCGGCTGATTTGGACGGAGCTGGCCCATTTAGTAAGTTCTTTTACATCGTTTTACCGCACTTATCGCGCGCTGTAACTGCGGTTATATTAATCGAAACTATATTTTTACTGTCAATTTTTGCTGAAATATTAGTCACAACTAGTGGCGGTCCTGGTTATTCGTCAACCAATATAACGTACTTAATTTATACGCAATCGCTACTTCAGTTTGATGTAGGCGGCGGTTCGGCAGGGGGCATAGTTGCAGTTATTATTGCAAATATAGTCGCTATATTTTTAATGCGCTTAATTGGCAAAAACTTGGAGGGTTAATTATGACTATAAAAGATAGCCGTCGTTCCAAACTAATTTATACCATTACTGCATGGACAATAAGCGGCATGATTTTCTTTCCAATTTTATGGACGCTCATCACCAGTTTTAAAACGGAAGCCGAAGCAATTTCAGCAAGCCCAAGCTTATATGTGTTTGATTGGACGCTCGAAAATTACCGAGATGTACTGTCGCGTTCGCCATACTTTACCCATTTTTGGAATTCTGTGGTTATATCGCTAGGTTCAAGTTTACTAGGGTTATTAATTGCGGTACCTGCTGCGTGGTCTATGGCTTTTGTGCAAACTAAAAAAACAAAGCATTTATTGATGTGGATGCTTTCAACCAAAATGTTACCGCCAGTAGGGGTACTTATTCCGATTTATTTATTGTTTCGTGACTTCGCATTACTCGATACAAAATTAGGTTTGGTTATTGTAATGACACTCATTAACTTACCAATAATGGTATGGATGCTTTACACCTACTTTAGAGAAATACCAAACGAAATACTTGAAGCTTCACGTATGGATGGCGCAACAATTGGTGAAGAAATATTTCATGTTTTATTACCAATAGCCTTACCGGGTATTGCCTCAACGTTATTGTTAAATGTTATTTTGTCGTGGAATGAAGCATTTTGGACACTTATTTTAACCGCTGCAAATGCTGCACCTTTAACGGCATTTATTGCCAGTTACTCAAGCCCTGAGGGGTTATTTTACGCTAAGTTATCGGCAGCATCTGCCATGGCCATTGTGCCAATTTTAATACTTGGTTGGTTTAGTCAAAAACAATTAGTGCGTGGATTAAGTTTCGGCGCAGTAAAATAGGAGAATATACATGGGCAGCATCACACTAAAACAAGTCACTAAAAACTTTGATGAAGTAAACGTAATTAAACCACTCGATCTAGAAATAAAAGACGGTGAGTTCATTGTTTTTGTTGGTCCGTCGGGCTGTGGTAAATCAACATTATTACGTATGATCGCAGGTCTTGAAGATACCACCAGTGGTAATATAGAAATTGACGGCATTGACGCTACAAAAACACCGCCTGCAAAAAGAGGCTTAGCAATGGTGTTTCAATCCTATGCGTTATATCCGCATATGACAGTGCGTAACAATATTGCTTTTCCTTTAAAAAGAGCCAAGGTTAGCCCTGCAGAAATCGAAAGTAAAATTGCTAATGCCGCTAAAATACTTAATTTGACCGATTATTTAGACCGAAAGCCTGGGCAATTGTCGGGCGGTCAGCGCCAGCGTGTAGCGATAGGGCGCGCAATTGTACGTCAGCCTTCGGCATTTTTATTTGACGAACCACTTTCAAATCTTGATGCGTCACTACGTGTAAATATGCGTTTAGAAATATCTGAATTACATAAAAGTTTAGCTACAACAATGATTTATGTTACACACGATCAGGTTGAAGCCATGACAATGGCAGATAGAATCGCGGTATTTAATGCCGGTATTATTGAACAAGTAGGCACACCTTTAGAGCTTTATAAAAACCCTGTAAACAAATTTGTAGCTGGTTTTATTGGTTCGCCAAAAATGAATTTTATAGATGCTCCACAAAATGAAGATGCGAATGTTAGCTGTATTGGTATACGACCAGAGCATATAACACTCTCTACTGAGCAAGGTACTTGGGCTGGAACTGTAGGTGTAATTGAGCATTTAGGATCGGAGAGCTTTTTACATATAAATATTGAAGGCAAAGGGACCGTAACAGTAAAAGCAGATGGTGATTGCCCATTAAAATATGGCGACAGTATTTACCTAAGCGCACCAGCAGATAAAGTATTAAAGTTTGATAATAACGGTTTAACTATTCGCTAAAGCCAATTTTTAATTACCTTAAATAGCACCTTTATAAGGGTGCTATTAACTAAATTCTAATTACATAATCCTATGAAACCTAGGTATTTTTTATTAAGGAATGGTATATTTACAATTATAAATAACAAAAACGTTATTGATAAATAGATATTCCAAAATTAATAAAATAATTTATATAGCAGCACATATAATTAAAATTATGTAATGAAAATAAGGATTTAGTTTTCCTTCTATTTTAAGAGGTTTACGTGGTAAAGCTATCAAATACAGAAATTAGAAAGCTAGATGATGCAGCCAGAGCAGGGTGGTTATATTATGTTGGCGGTAACACACAAGATGAAATTGCTAAAAAGCTAAATATATCTCGTCAATCTGCACAAAGAATGGTCGCATTATCTGTGAGCCAAGGTCTAATTAAAGTTAGACTTGACCACCCGATTGCTAAATGTATGGACTTGGCCGAAAAATTAAAAAGCCGTTTTGGGTTAGATTCGTGTGAAGTTGTACCGAGCGATCCGTCTGAACCATCGTCTACGCTTGGTTTGGCTCAAGCTGGCGCGGCTGAAATAGAACGTCATTTAAAATCAGAACAACCCAAAGTACTTGCTATGGGAACCGGTCGAGTTTTACGTTCATGTGTAGATGAGCTAAGAACTGTTGATTGTCCGCAACATAAAATTGTAGCAATGCTAGGTAATATGGCTTTGGATGGATCGGCTTCACCTTATGATGTTGTAGTAAGAATGGCCGAACACACCAATGCAAAACATTACCCAATGCCATTGCCAGTTTTACCAAGAAGTATTGAAGAAAAAGAACAGTTACATGCACAACAAAATATTACCGGTAATTTAAAACTCGCTAAAGATGCCGATGTAACATTTGTGGGTATTGGTAGCTTAGGTGAAAAGTCGCCATTACATATAGATGGTTTTATTGATGCGCAAGAACTTAAAGAGTTACAAGATCTTGGTGCCGTTGGTGAAATGATTAGTTGGGTGTTTGATAAAAAGGGTAAGCTTTTAGATTGCACAGTTAATCAGCGTGTAGCAAGTACGCCATTAAAAACAAATGCTAACAAACAGATTTATGCGATAGCTGCTGGCGAAGAAAAAGTGTTAGCCATTTTGGGCGCAGTAAGGTCAAACATGATCAGCGGATTAATTACTAACGAATATACAGCTGAGCGTTTATTAAGTATTGATTAAACAAATTGATAAATAAAGTATCTGTATTAGTAATACCTGTTATTGTAATAAAACCACCTAATGTCCGATACCGCCTAGTATTGGACATAGTAAGGGCGCATTTAAGCGCTCTTACTATATATGCATTAACTACCTATAATTTATATTATGTTAAATAGGATAAATAAATACATAACCACGTTACTCACCTTCATTAATTAATGTATAAACGCGATATTTTGACTATTTAATAAGCATTAACCTACTTATCTTAATAGTTAGTCCCTTACTCATTTACGGTATTAGCTTCTTGAACATATAAAAATACCGCTTGGTTATTAATATTATCAAGCGGTATAAACAATGATTACCTAATAGCTACTTTACCTAATTAGATCTAAGCCATTGAAAATAAAGGCTTTTAAATTATCCTGCTAATTTACTAGAATCTTTTATCATTCATAAATTCACTAATGAGCTCAGACACTTTATCTGGATGTTCATCAATAACCCAATGAGCGGCTCTATCTATCCAAATCAATGATGAATTTGGAATTGCTTCTTCTAATATTGGCGCATACTTTGGCTTTTGAAACTTGTCTTCTTTACCCCATATTATGAGTGTTTCATGAGGTAAGCTTTTAAGATCGCCTGTAATAGCTTCGGTATATTCTTTATTGAGCCTGCGCATGTTACTAAATAAAGCGGCTTTTCCTTTTTCATTACTCCATGGTGCTAAGTATATTTTCATCAACTCTTCAGTCATTACGCTCGAGTCGTAAACACCTTTGGGCATGAAATCTCTTAATGTATCTACAAATTCAGCTACAGTTGTTTTTTCTTCTACACCTGGTTCTAGCAAAGGTTCAAATTCTGGTATTGGCCAAGAATCAAAA
This sequence comes from Pseudoalteromonas sp. NZS100_1, assembly GCF_015864285.1. NCBI lineage: Bacteria > Pseudomonadati > Pseudomonadota > Gammaproteobacteria > Alteromonadales > Pseudoalteromonadaceae > Pseudoalteromonas > Pseudoalteromonas sp. NZS100_1. The sequence continues at coordinate 100,252 of NZ_JADYXN010000012.1, read as the reverse complement.
CATACACTATCAATTAAAACCAACCCGTTTACTTTATCCGGATGATTTACAGCCATTAATTGAGCAACACCACCACCAATATCATGTGCAGCAATATTAACTTTAGAAATACCGAGTTCATCCATAAACTTACACATTATTCTACATTGCGCATTTATAGAAACATCGGTGTTAATTGGCATATCAGATTCACCAAAGTTTAGTAAATCAGGCGCTATTACTCGATATTTTGATGCAAGTTTTGGCATCACATTTCGCCATAAAAATTTATTGGTCGGAATACCGTGTATCAATAATAAAGGTGTTCCTTGTCCCATTTCTTGATAAGCAATTTGATGACCTTCTACTGTAACGTACTGTGTCTTGTTCATAATTTTGCCTCTTTAACTTTAAAAATTATAATATTTAGTAAACTATAAAATTAGAATATAGCCTTATAAAGCAAATTCCGTCCCAATATGAGTATTTATTAGTTTTTAAAAAATCTTAATGTTTTAAAAGTTAAACCCTTGTGATTCGTGGGCTCTAGGCTAAATAAATTTACTGATTTTATAATATTACAGCGTTTAACAATTGTGTTTATCAAACCGTTTTAAGAAGTGTGAAACGATGACTCGTATACATGCAACAATTACAAAAGCGTAGTTTGTAATACTTTGAAGGAATAATTTGAAGTAATTATTCTTATTAAAGGACTTTTAAAAATTTAAATAAATTAAAGGTTCATATACGCAAAAGCACTAATAAATATTAGTGCTTTCAAAAATTATAATTTAACTTTTTAGTAAGCTATAAATAAAAAATAGTTAACCGCCCTACTGTTTCTATTTATCATTCCAAAAAATATCTAATATTTTCTATTAATACACTTTGCTTAACTGGCTTCAATAACAGGCCGTTAAACCCAAGCTTTACATACTTGTTATCACTATTTTCGTTTTCACTAAATGTATGAGCGATAATTTTTGTTGCTGATGCGTCAGCATGCTTTCTTATTTTTAGCATTGCGTCGGTGCCTGTAAATTGCGGCATTACTATATCCATTAAAATAATATCGTAAATATTTTGAGAAACCATAAGTAGCGCCTCTATAGCACTTGATGCGAAATCTATTAAAATATTTTCTTCGTTAAGCATTTTTCTAATTACTATTTCTATTAGCAAGTCATCATCTACTAAAAGCAGTCGTTTAGTTTTATTTATTGGCGTTACTTTAAACTCGATAACTTCAGCCATATTTTCAATAGTGTTTTTCATGTTTTACCTCATTACTGTTCCAGTAATATACGCTAATTTATAACGACTTATCTTTTAAAATGCGTGTTATTTGGTTTATTAATACACCTTGTTTTACTGGTTTTAATAGCATGTCATCAAAGCCCTGGTTAACGTATTTTGAATCTGTATCGGGTGTCGATGTATGCGCAATTATTTTAGTTTTCAAATTGTCACTGTGTTTTTTAATTTTTAACATAGCGTCAGTTCCCGACAATTCTGGCATTACTATGTCCATTAAAATAATGTCGTAACTGTTTTGAGATACCATCAACATCGCTTCTATTGCACTGCGCGCGTAATCTATTTTAATATTCTCATTTTTTAGCATCGCTCTAATTACAATCTCAACAAGAGGATCGTCATCAACCAGTAATAGCGTGTTTTGGTGTTTGTTAGTTACTAAACTAGCTTTTACTAAATCATTATTTGTTAACGAGCTACTTGGTACTTCTTGCTCATTGTCTTTACCTTGTTTGGTTGCTATGTTTACCAACATAGAAAGTGATATCGTTGATTTATTCGCGTTACTACTTACAATTATCGCTTTACCACCTAACATTTTAAATATTGAAATAAAAAACTTTAACTCTAATGACACGTCTTTATCATCTATAAAGCGCGTTATATCATCACCCGATATACTTTTAAGCTCAGTTATAAAGTTACTACTGTCGATCAAATTACTTAATGAAAAATCGAGGTATAAGTAATTACGTTTACTTTCATTTTTAATCTGAGCGTTAATTGAAAGCGTTGTATTATTTGATGAATCCAAAACCTCAGTCACTAATTGAATAACCAATTGAGAAATTAACTTTTCATCGCTTGCGACCGTTAATTCAGGCGTAATATTATTTTTAAGAACGATTCTTTTATTTTCAGCCTCTTTAGCTAAAATCGACATATTATTATTGATCATTTGATTTAGGTTTACGTTTTTGGCCTGAAGCTTTAACTTACCTATTTCCGATTTATTTATATTTACGAGTTGCTGAATTACACTTTCGAGCTGGTCGCATGCATCAGAAATATTCCCCACATTGTTTTTAAATTCGTTAAAGCTTATTGGATCTTTAGATATTTCAACTAATGACTTTAAAGATGATAAAGGCGTTTTTAACTGACGGCTAAGCCTTGTAACAAATTTTTCTTTTAATTGATTTGTCTGTTTTGATTTTTCGAGAACATCAGCGAGTAAACATTCTTTTTGATGTGCCTCTGTATCATCTCTAAAGTAGCAAACGAAACCATTAAAATCTGTATGTCTTTGTAATACAGTTATCCACTTCCCGTCTGTAAAACCTATATCTATTAATTGGTTACGGTCATCATCAAGCTTATGATGTTCATGGTAGTGATTTATAATATTATGCTGCTGCGCAATACTTATCAGCTGGCTATACGATAGCTGACTGTTTTGTTTATTCACCTGTGCAAATAAAAGATTAAAAGCATTGTTGGTAATCACAGGAAATTCATGGCTATTAAAAATAGCAAACCCATGCGGCAGTGCATCCAGAGAACTTGAAAAAAGCTCCTCTCTATTGAGTATTAACTGATTTTTTTGTTTTATTTCACTGTGTAAACGCCTTGGTAAACGTAAAAAATAATACACAAACGCGAATACACAAAAAGAGATTAACCCTAATCTAATTAAACTGTATTTAGTTATTTGTGGTCGTACTGTTTTATTCATTGGTTGCACATGCAAACGCCAAGTAGGTGGAAAACGACTGCTTAAAGCGCTAATACTATTTTTAATTATACTCGGGTTTACTTCTCCTTGTTTTCCTAAAGTAAACTGTGGTGTTGCTATAAAAACGTTATAATTTTCAGTGTTTAATTTGCCAATAATGGCTTTTAAAAACTTACTTAAATCAAATGCTGTAAGTGTATAAATAGAGCCTTGTTTTATTTTTATTTCAGAAATTAAGAAGGCCGTATCAGCAACCGTAAATACTTCTACTGCTTGTTTATTCGCTCTTTTATTAAATTTTTCTAACCAGTTTGTAAACCCATACGCGGCTAAATCAAAATTATTTTTTGACCAAAGTGCAAGCTGGTTATACTCATAATCAAACACAACATACCCTTTGTAAGTTAAATTTTTTGAAACCTGACTCTGCACTAAATTACTAAGCTGCTCTTTTGTATAATTATTTTGGCTTTGTAAAAAGCCTGCAATAACTAAATCTTTTTGAGATATGTACAATCCTTGATTATCAAATCGCTCTAATGCATTAAATAACGTTTTACGTAATTGCTGGGTTTGTTGATTGTAATTACTTTGCAGCTCTTTTTTTTCAATAGTATAAAGAAGTAATGCAGTGAATGAGCATAATACTAATGCAATTAAAAATGCGACGGGCGCTAAACTAAATACATGAATATACTTTTCACCATAATTTTTTTTCTCAGGCTTAGTACTTTGATTACTTACTGAATCTGAATTTTTATTTAACTGTGTCTGTAATAATTGAGCAAATGAAATAAACTGATCTTTTTGTGAACCTATTAATGTTTTAGGTGCTAAATCGGCCATCAGCACTACGCCAATTAATTTATTAGTGACACTATAAATTGGATATTGTGCATAAAAACGAATTAATTTGTGCGTGTTGTTTGATACATCATCAAAAAAGGTATCTTCAAATAAATATAGTTTTTCTTGTCTACAGCGTTTTTGATAGCTTAATAACTCATTTTCGACGCTTTCTTTATCGTTGCAGGTTATTAACTGCTCTGAATAAACTTCTCTAAAATCGATAAATTTAACAATTGGAACATCATAAAACTGTTTTAGTAGTGTTAGCGTTTCTTTAATTTCTGTTGATATTTCATCAGTTTGTGTATCTGCTACATTAGCATGTGAGGTAAATATATTTGAGGCGTTCATTGACGTTCTCCTTCCCCTTTAGGGGGAGTATGTATCCACGTTGTACTGTTTTGGCCGCTATGTACTGGCAGTAAAACTTTAAATGGTGGTGTTAAGCTACTAAGTGCTGGTTCGCCTGTGGTGATATTAATTACTTGTTCTGCATTAACTAAATTAAGTGATGTTTTGCAATATGTAATGCCTGGCTCAATCCCTATTAAGCTCAGTGTTTCACTAATAATAAGGTTATTTACTAAATCAATACCGGCGAGCTCAAATGTAGTTTGTAAAATAGTGAAGACGAGTGTCTCTACAATGTTTTCATCTTCTTCTAAGCGTGTCCCTTCTGGGCAGCATATAGTGCCAAGCTCTATATCAAAGTTTGTTCCTATAAGAACGAACTTAAGCGCTTTAAGTGCTTCTTTTAAGAGGGATTCTACTTCGGGTAAATATAAATCAAGTATGTCGCCTTGCGATTCGTACCCTGCTTGGCATGTGTCACATGATAGCGCCAACTCTCGACCGTCGGTTCCTACAAGTGGATGACCCAAAGCGGTCAAGCCAACTAAACAACTGCTGTCGGCCGGTTGCTTATCTATTTCAAAGCTTTCACAAGGTGAGCCTGTTACTACTTTTTGCGATACATAACGAGATAGAATTTGTTCACTATTAGCTGGGCATTGTTGTGGCGTACTTCTTAATAACTGACCAATAACGGTATTACCTAACTGCCCTATTGCATAATTTGGACCTCGCTGCAGCGCATTTATATAACTTACATTACCGGTATTATTTAACTTGCTAACACCTTGGCTGTCTGTTGCTTCGTCACTTAAGCCCTTTAAACACGGGTTACCTTGGCAATTTGGAGCATCGTAATAAACAGCTTCTCGCGAGGTAAACCTATCGTCTCGTATGCCTATTAATGCCCTGTACGTGTTGTTTGCTCCACGGTCTGTATAAAATATGAGTGGTGCTTGATGCTCATCAAAACTTACTGCAATACCGAGTGGTCTATTGTTAGCATCAACGACAGTAATTTGATTATCTACCTTAGTTTGATGGCGCTTAATAAGGGCATCTCTGACTAAAATAACCCCGCCAATTGAGCCAATAATTAAAATTGTTATAATCAATATAAGCTCAATAGTAAGTATGTACCCTTGTTGATAATGCTTTTTCATATCAGGCTCCTATAACACTTCTACAAGCATTTTAAGTACGTTCATTACTTGTAATGCTGCGGGAAAAAACACCAATACCAAAAACATCGGAAAACAAATTAAGATAATGGGAAAGGTTGTGTGCATCGCTTTTTTGTTTACCTTTTTAGCGAGTAAAATGTTCTTTTTTAGAGCTAGGCCTTCAAGTTGAGCCTCTACTGCTTGGATAAGTGGCGTACCAAGTTTTGAACCTATCAACATTAAATTGGCGAGTTTTTTAATGCCCATTACACCCGTTCTTTCAAAAAGTGAGTTAAATGCAATTTCTCTATCTTTACCTGCGCTTAATTCAAATAAAAATAACTTTAGCTCTTTGTATAATGGATGTTTTTGACTTAATCCATGATCAACCGTCAGTGCAAATGAGCGCTCTAATGAAAATCCAGCGCGCATGTAAACTAGTAGCACCCGTAAAAAAAACTCTAAACTATTATTAATAGTGGTTTTGCGTTGATTTTTACGTAATAAAAACCAGCATTCGGGTGCAAAAAAACACATAAAACACAGTAATAATTTAATCGATTGGCTCAGCTCATAACCTGTTAGCTCTATAACCGTAAATGCACTAAAAGTAGCAGCCACTTTGAAGCAGTACAGGCTTATTAATATTTTATTAATTTGAATCCCTGCTTGTCTTAGTTGACGTTTAGAGATGATGATTAGCGGATACCAATTAATGTTTTTAGTATCGGGTTTATCTAATTCAACTTTAAGAGATTGCCTATGAATATGGATAAATGACCCCATACTTACTAAAAGTCCGATAAGTAAAAGTATATCAATCATAATGTTACCCTTAAGCTAAGGCGTAGCCATAAAAAACCAAATAGCTGACAAAGAAGCGCAACCGTTATAAATGCAATACCATTAGGGTCGTTTAATAATGGTTCAAACCAGGTTGGATCGGTATAGCTAAATAAAGGAATTAGTGCGTAAGGTAAAAAACCACTAAATACAGCAGCATATTTAGTACCCGATAGCTTTGCTTTTAACTGTTGGCGATCGAGAGTTCTGAGTGACATCATGTTGCATACGCTTTTTAGCATGTCAGTTAAGTCACACTGGCTTTGTGTATGCGTGATGATGCTATGAGCAAACAATCTAACTGTTTCGCAGTTGTATCTTTGGATTAAAGGAGCAAATGATGTTTCGGCTTCACTACCCATACTCATGCGTTGTAATAGCAAAGTACTTTGCTTTTTTATGTATGGGTCTGCATGTTCATCAGCAAACTGCATTGATTGCTGCAGCGATAAACCGGTGCTTAAACACGATTGCACGGTTTCTATAAACTCTAAAAAATGATGCTCAAATTTTGCTAATTTATAATGAGCCAAGTCAATCACAGTTATAAAACAGGTTACAAAAACCACGATTGAAATAATAAACGCGCTGGTTGATGCCTCTGGATAATATAATTTAGCTAAAAACCATGAGCTACTAGAGAGCGAGCACGCCATGCTTATAAACCAGGCGTTACTTATGTTTAAGCCTAGCACTCGTAGTGACAGAGTAAGTACGTCTTTTTCTTCTAAAATATCTACTTTTTTAGTGCCTTGGCTGCTTTTATTTTTAGCATACAAAGAAACCAACACACTAGTTGCAAGTACAAAGGTTATAACCGCCGCTATAGCTAATAAATAATCAAGTTTAGTCATTGTTAGCTTCCGGGTTATTGTGCAGTAATGCTTTTAATTCTTTTGCATTTGCGCCTTGGCCTTTCATAAACTCAATAACACTTGAGTTATCTATTAACTCACTTTGTACTGGCTCTGCTTCGTTAATACTATAAAGCGGGCTAAAATGTGCGCCGCCATTAACACGCTTAATTTCACCAATACTTTTTAGAGTTCGGGTGCCATTAGTTGAGCGAGAAACATGCACAATAAGTTGAATACTTGACGCGATTAGCGAACTTGTATGGGTATCGCTCAGTTGTGCATTGTGTAACTGCACTAAGGTAGATAAACGAATAACGGCATCATTTGCGCTGTTAGCATGTATGGTCGTCATAGAACCTTGGTGACCACAGTTCATTACTTGGAGCATATCGATTACCTCGCCTGAGCGTACCTCTCCAACAATTATTCTATCTGCGCGCATTCTAAGGGCTGCTTTTACTAAATCTCTTAGGCTAACTGCACCTTTACCATCGCTGTTTGTGTCGTGGGCTTCTAATTGCACAACGTGGTTGTGATGCAAATTAAGTTCTGCGCTTTCTTCAATGGTTACAACACGTTCATTCGGATTAATTGAGTTGGCAAGTACGTTTAATAATGACGTTTTACCAGCCCCGGCATTGCCACATACTAAAATATTAACGCCTGTTTTAACTGCACTTTTTAAAAATGATAGGATGTTTTTATCTAAAAAATGGTTATTAACTAAAAAGTCATCGTTTATTTTTTTATGGTTAAATTTACGAATAGACACAATAGCTGCGCTGGTACACGCAGGCGGTACAATAATATGAACACGGCTACCATCTTTTAGTTTGCCATCAACAATTGGCATAAGCGCATTCACTTGTCGGCCACAACCATCAAGTAAGCGATCAACAAATCGGCGTAAATGGCGTTCGTCATCAAACTTACTGGCTGTGCAAAGTAGTTTGCCTTGTTTATCAATCCAAATATCTTGCGTGTCGTTTATTAAAATATCACTCACCTGATCGTCCAGCATAAACTGTGCAATAGGACCCAGACCCTGAATTTCATCAAATACAGCCTGAACAACCTGCTCTTGTTGGTGTTGATTAAATGAAGATTGATTAAATTGTGGAATTTCACTGCACAAAGCAGAGATTTTTTCGAGAACATTACTTGATAAAAGCGCGGTTGGTTCTTGTTCGTACTCTTCGATAACGGCATCATGCAATAGCTTTTTAAGCTCTTCAAAGGTACTTAAACTGGTTTGAACTTCTTCATGTTTGCTTGATAAATTAAACATAAAAACTCACTTAGCTACATATACAGCTTCATTTTTAACGCCTTTAACCACTTCGATTGTGCGACTGGTTTGTAAGCGTGAAAAGTTTTGCAAACGACCTTGTTCAATGTCATAAGCGCTATGCACAATAATTGAAACTTTGTCGGCGTTATCTATACCCGCCAACGAATAAACATCTTTTGGAAGTACCGCAAGGACTAATGAAACACCGCCCGTAGCAGAATTAGACTCTTTAGTTAAATTATCCATTACGCCACTTTTTGCGGCTTGCGATTTAGGACCTTTTGAAACACCAATAAGCTGTACATCACGGGCAACTGTTCTTACTAAGCGATTAGTTTTAGCGACTATGTCGAGTCGGTCACCTTTGTGTATGCGCGAAAGTGGAATATCTAAGGTGTTTAGTTTTAAAGTATATAAAACACGCCCTGCCGGTATGGCTTCTGATAAGTTTTGGCTTTTCGCTCTAATAAAATCGGTGTCGAACAAGGGTTGTTCAACCATTTTGTTAGTTGCTAATTTTTGACCAATTAATGCACGCGGATTTTGAACGCTCAGTGCAATATTTGAATAGTTACTTGGATCTATACTTTTTTGCTCTACATCGTGAACGGTTACTGTTTGACCGGCCGACATGTTTTTGTTTACTACCCAAGCTGTTACGCTATTTTCATCGTTTACCTGTCTAATGCCCAAAGCCGAAGCTAACATGCCAGAGGTGATGAGTAATGTGAGAGCCGCAGTGGTTGCGCCTTTGTTACTTTTACTTTTCATAATATTCCTCCAGAGTAACTTTCACTGCCACACTTTTGTGGCAGTGAGCCTTAAGCTTGGTATTCAAACCTGGTTGCCTTATATTGGGTACCTTGCGTTAGTTACCTTGCGAACCGCCAGCTGCTGTACGTGTTGAAGCATCGCCGCTTGGTGTTGCATTAACAAGTGCGGCACTTTCACTAAAGTCTGATGCAACAAAAGTGAATGAACTGCCATCGCCTGCGTACACATCAACTGAATCTACAAACCCAGAGCCAGACACTTCAGCAGTGCCTTCGGCGTTAATCATGCCGTCAAATACATAGCTTTGGTCAAGTGAGCCAATTGCTTCAGCTACATCTTCAAGTTCGCTTGTTACCGAGTCACGTAATGTAGATAAACCAATTACAAGTGCTGCTACCATTGAAGTAGAAAGAATGATTAGCTCTGACGTTAGTACAAAACCTTTTTGCTTTTTGCTATTTAAGTTATGTTTAATAGTTTTCATAATCGTAGCCTTTAAATTAGAAGAGCTTATGCTCACTTTACATATTGCGAGGACCATGCCACCTATAAATAACCATTAAATACAGTTGGTTATGTTTTTAATGGTTATTGTTTATTAGATGTTTTCATTTTTGATTTGCAAAGTGCAAATCAATATTAAAAATATTTTAGATAAATAATGCTAGGTTTACGTTATTGAAAGTATTATTAAAACTGATGGATAGTGTAAGGGGTAAATATTAAAAGCAGTCTTGTGAGGTTACGTATAAAACGTAGGATGAGCGTAAGCTTTACTCCTATTTTTGATAAATAATAAAGTGGTTTTGGCCCTAAATAATGCCAAATTTTAGGTATAAAAAAAGGCCCGAAGGCCTTAAGAATAACAATTACCTAAAACGGAGAGTTTACCGCGCCTAGCAAGTGCTTTTTTATGCGTGGGTTCTGCACGTAAAACTTGCTCATAGTAGCCACAAGCCAATAAATTATTGGTATTAGCTTCTTCAATTAACCCTTTATGGTAAAAATAGGCAGTGCTATTTAAACCAAACTTAACCGAAAGCTCTAAGTAGTTTGAAGCTATAACGTAACTGCCCTGAGCATAATGTATAGAGGCCATTTGCAGGTATGGTGAAGCATGTGTACCAAAAACATCAACGCCGTATTGAGCAATACTTTTTGCTTTAGCTAAATTACCTTGCTCTATTGCTAACGTAACCCCTAAAGTAATTGCATTTAATGGTGGATTAGCTTTATTCAGTAATGTGTTTATAACTTGTTGAGATTGATTAGCACGGCCACTTTTATAAAGTACGTAGGCCGATATTGAAAGTATTGCCGTGTTATCGGGGTGTTCAAGCATTAACTGATTCACCTCATGCACTAGGTTTAAACAGTTACTTGCATTTATACCTTCACACTTTAATGGTTGGGAATTTAATTGGTATTTTTTAACGATGTCACTCAACGCGTTGTAAGGATTTACTGTTGGCTTGTAATCAATATGAGCGCAACCCGATAAAGTAAGCAGTAAAATAATATAAAATATTTTCATAGCCCTTGCTCCTGTATATAGCTAAGTAACTGGGTGTCTATATTTGCCTGTTCCCACGAACGTAAGGTATTAATTGGCTCACGCACCAGGTTTGGAGTAACAACAATAATTAGCTCGCGGTTGTTTTCACTTTTACTGGTTGTTTCGCTTAACTTTCCTAGCATGCTATTGCCGTTGCCATCAGGTACAAAGTCGTGGCTTGCGTTGTTATCGGTGCTAATTAAGCCACCAATAATAAGAGGTTGTCCGTCTTTTAAACGTGTTGATGTTTGCATGCTGCGTGTATTAAATGCACTACTGTTTAAACTGCTGCCTGTACTTTGTGCAATTTCGGCGGTTAACGTGGTATCGGGTAATGAAATTACAGGGTTTAGATCAAGTGTTATTCTGTCTTTGTCGTCAACCATGGCGCGTACATTTAATTCAACTCCAAATGATTTAAATTCTGTACCGCTAAACACCGACCCACTACTACCTTGCTGCCCGCTTGTAATTCCTGAAGGGCTATAACTTGTAGGTACAGGTACTTCACCACCGACTTTAAACACGGCACTTTCACCGGCTAAAACCGTGATTGTAGGGCGAGAAAGCGTTCGAGAAATACCTTCTTGTTCAAGTAATGAAAATAACATATCAATGGCAAACTGTGAGGTAGAAAGCTGTAAGTTATTAGTTAATTGACCGCCAATTAATTGCAGCGCATTTTCTATTGTTGCAGAGCCAGATTCACGATTAGTCATACCGTCACGGCCAAATAAACCCGCTTCTTTTTCATATCCATTAGAGAGCACGCTAATATCTGGGCGCCATTGCTTTAACCTACGTTGATTTACTTCGTATAGCTGCACCGATACACGCACTTGCGGTAAATCTTCAACTTCAATACTCGACAAAACTTTACCGCCAGCCACTGACAGCAACGTTGCTCTTGCAATATTAGAACTCACATTACTTAAATTTAATCCTGAGGTAGCATCATTTATTAAACCGCCTGACTCGTTGGCAAGTACTTCAATACCTGAACTTTTATCCTGCGTTGCGCCGCCCATTAAATTATTAGGATCAAGAGGAGAACCCTGAGTTTGTAATGCTTGCTCTGGTTCGAATAATTTATTAATTGTATTTAATAAGCGCACTAGCTCTATCTGGTTTTTTACAGAGCCGGAAAGTAAAAACACATCGTTGTCGTCATTTGATAACTCATCAACCGAGATGCGTTTAATGGTCACTTTATCTGCGCCCATTGATTTTATTACTTCGCTAATACGTTCTTCTTTAGGCTTGGGTGCTTGAGTTACTTTTATTAAATTAATAATAGCGACTTTACTCGAGTTTTGAGAGCTGCCGCCGTTTGCGTTACCCAAGCCTTGCAAGCGTTGAGCAAGTGAATTAAACATACCTTGGTTAGGATTTGAGGTGATAACGGGTTGTGATGCTTGTGAGCTACTGGCATAAAGGTAGTTTTTTGCAGCTTCATAAGCGGCATGACGATAATTTATAGTAGGTACTTCACCACGTAATACAACAGCATGGCGATCAGGCGCTATGGTTAGCTGTACGTCAGGATGGATGTCGTTTAAGGCATTTTCTAGTACGCTGTAGTCTTCGGTTACGCCAAGTAAAAATGTTTCAGAGCTTTTATCGTCGTACCACACCATCATAGATGTACGGCCCAACTTTTTAGCTAAAATTAGTAGCTCACGGCCATTTACCACGTTCACATCAAGTGTTGTTTCGTGGCCAAGTGCAATACGAGAAATATCACGGGTAAACACAAAGCGAGTATGCGTCCATTTAACTAAGTGCGATACTTTTTGTACCCGCTCACCATTTGCATTTTCTATATAATCTAAATGACTTTCACTGCCCATAGCGGTAAAAGATATTAGTAATAGTATAAAAATAAATTTTAACATAAGCCTTTCCCTCAATTTGCTTACTGTATAGGTAGCAAGTATGAGACCAAGGGTTTTTGTATTTATAATCAGTGGATTAAGATGTATAAACGTGTTTTTTTATTATTTTGATTCGCAAATTGCAAATCAACAATTCATGAAGAGGTTAACAAAGAAATAAGAGCAGAGGTGTGTGGCGCAAAGCGAGTGAAAATACGCTTTACGCTAGTTTTAATTAATGCAAAGCGGCTGTAAACGGGATGCTTTCACAGATTTTAGCTTCAGCTATAAGCAGCTCTTCTAGACGAACATCAACTTCTTCTTTTTCAAAGTATTCGTAAGCTAGTTCTACAAATAGGTTTTTATGTTTTTCTTCTGACTTAGCAATAGCAACATAAAAGTCTTTTTCTTTACCCTCAGGAAGCGCTTGTGCAACTAAAGAAAAACGCTCGTGGCCACGTGCTTCAATTACACCGCCAACCAGTAATCGGTCCATTAAAAAACCATCACGACCGTGTCTAAACAGTGCACGTATTTGTTTTATGTACGGGTCTTTTTTGTCGTCACCTAAGTTTACATCTCGCTCTAAAAGCAATTTAAGTACTTGTTTAAAGTGTATTAATTCTTCTAGCGCTAAGTCGGTCATAGCTTTTACTAATTTACGTTTGTCTGGATAATGCGAAAGCATAGACATAGCCATACCCGATGCTTTTTTTTCTGCAGCGGCGTGATCTTGTAAAAAAGTATTAAAGTCAGCAAGGACAACTTCGGTCCATTCAAATGGGGTGTGGTATTTTAATTCAAACATGTTCTGTACAACTTAAATAATAATGCGGGGATTTTAACGTATTTGATTTAAAAAATCTTGTAAGGCAGTAATTTATCTATGCGCCCTTTAGAGGTAGATTCAACTTTTAACGGGTGTTTAATATCGTTCCACGCGGTAACTTTGCCACCCATATTCATTTTTTCAAAATCAGTTTTATCACTTTTTAACGCTAAAAAATTGCATAGCTTTTTATAGCTATCAGGCTTTGCTATATCAATGGATAAAAAATCGTTGTCACGGTTATTAAAGTACGTTTGAGCATCATTAAAATGTGTTTTATAGCAGTGAGCTAAGTAACTATCGTCGCTAATATTATTAAGCGAAAGCTCACTAAACGTATTTAAATAACAGCGTTTTATATGAATATTAAAGCCCCCGTCTGCACGGGTTAAATTAGTGTGCATACGCGTTAAAAGCTGTTTTATTGATACAAGCCATGCACCAAGTTCGCGCTCTAAATAAATAAACTTAGAGTCTGGGTAATGAATATCAAGCGCTTTAAAGTCATTAAATATGGGAGTGTCGGCAATCGCGTTAGCATTTTCAAAACAAGCATTAGTATACGCGGTATGCGCCGTTGTAATACCAAGCTCTAAAAATGCGTGGCACACACTAGTAGTGCCGGTACGCGGTAAACCTATTATAAATATTTTGCTCATTAACTTTTCTTTAATTAGCCACGTGTCACTAGCAATACAAAGGCGCTAACAATAATCACCAAAAATGTAGTAATGGTACCAATTTGGCGATATTTCAGGCTTTTTTCTACTATGCCTAAATTTTGAAACACACGCCCTATTAATAACGCACCACCTAATATATGACAGTAATGGCTAGCAAGCCCTTGGTATTCTGCTAAAAAAAGCAAAATTAAAGCAATTGGCACGTACTCCATAAAGTTAGCGTGGGCACGCACAGCACGTTGTAGCGTTGCGTTACCATTATCACCAAGTGATATCTGCTCCGCGCGGCGCACTTTTATTACGTTAAAGCTCAAATAAATGTAAAAGAATGCAAGTAATGCAGCATAAGTTGAAATGATCACGGCGTTTTCCTGTTATTTTTATCGCATAAGCATGCGCTTTATTATTGTGGGCGTGATAATAACATATAAATTTGAGCAGCATTATCAGAAGTTTAATAAATGCCTATGCTAAGCTAAGGGTATTAAGTAAGTAGAAAATTACATAAGGATTTTATGTTTGTACCTCGCAAAGTAGCCGACAGTTACCGTGAAATGATTAACAGTATTGGCTTTTACCCTTCTATGCTTTCAGTGGGCTTTTTAGTATTTGCCATTATAACTATGTCGGTTGAATATTTAGCCCCTATTGAGCAGCTAAAATCGTTTATATCGGTTGTACTTGTTGATAGCGCCGAAAACGCGCGTACTATTTTAAGCACTTTAGCGGGGAGTATTATTTCGCTTACCGTGTTTAGTTTTTCGATGGTAATGGTGGTTTTAAATTCGGCCAGTGCGAGTTTATCGCCCCGCGTAGTGCCTGGGCTTATTACGCGTAAATCACACCAAATGGTTTTGGGCTTTTATTTAGGCAGCATAATTTACTCAATTATTATGCTTATAAACATTAATAAACTTGAAGGTGGCAGTACGGCTATTCCTTCAATTGGTGTGTTGTTTGCACTTGTTTTTGGCTTGATTTCATTAGGTTTATTTGTGTTTTTTATACATTCAATCTCTCGTGCCATTCAGGTTGATAACGTATTAAATGGCTTGTTTAGCCAAACTAAAAACGAAATTAAAACAATAATACTAAGACAGCAAGAGAACCCAGTTGAAGACTTTCCAGACTTTAGCAAGTGGCATTCGGTAAGCAGTAAAACAGAGGGATATTATAAGGGCGTACATACCGATAAGCTGTGTGCCATTTTGGCAGAGCAAGATATAAAGGTGTATATCTCTGTTAACCAAGGCTATTTTACAGTTAAAGGTTACCCGTTTTTAAAATGTAATAAAGATATAGCAAACGATGAAGAGCTGATAAATAAAATTCTCGACTGCTTTATTTTTTATATAGAAGAGTACATCAGCGATCATTACCGTTATGGGTTAACGCAAATATCAGAGATTGCAGTTAAGGCAATGAGCCCGGGTATCAACGATCCTGGTACTGCGGTTAAATCAATTGATATGCTGAGTATTTTACTTATTCAAAGGCTTTCAATTAACGATATTAACTACTCGTTTAAGCACAGTGATAATGCCCCATTGTTGTACCTTCACGAAACAAGCTTTGATGAGTTATTACACGACAACTTTACACCGCTGCGTAATTACGCCAAAGGCGATGCATACGTAATGACAAACGTGCTTGAGGCATTTAAAAATATTTTGTTTGTTGCCCATAAAGATACCGATGCACGCAACAGTTTATTTAATTATTTAAATGCAATTGTTGATGACATAAATGAGCATGTAACTAATGAATACGACAGGCGCGAAGTAACTAATATGCTCAACTCTATAGCGCGTATTAGCCAAGAGCAAGGTGAGAAGTTGGTGGCACGTTTTGAGCACCACTAGGGCGTGTTGAATTATTTGGATTGAAATTTGTTCAATCTAGGGGCGATTAAATCGCGGCGCGAGGTTTGTAACCTAGTGGGCTCGGTAACTGCTCCTGCGTTACTCTAATGACTTACATCCATGTAAGAATAAGTAAAAACCGAGCAACATAGAGTTAATCGTCCCTAGGAAGAACCTATATTTTAATCTATGTAGTACACAGCATAGCTTGAGGCCGTAACTTTAATCTCTCCAGCATGGTAGGCATCAGGTACATAGTTACTTGGTGCGCTATCAGCCATCATTACTTTTTCTGCACGCATGTACGGCTGCGACTGCACATTGAGTGGACTTAGTGATGCGCTGTACAAACCTTTTAAGTCAACGCCATAATCTTCACTAAACTCTTTTGCTGCATCCCGTGCGTCTTTAATTGCTAACTTTTGCGCTTTTTTATGCAGCTCGTTGTAGTTACTTGCTAAAAATTGCGTTTGATTAATTTCGTTAATACCGTTGTTAACTAAGCTTTGTAGTAACTCAGGGTATTTATTTATATCGCTAAGCTTTACAGTTAATGTACGAGAAACCTTAAAGCCTTTAAATTCTTGATTACCGGTAGTGCGGTTGTATTGGCTATCACGGTTTATTGAGATTTGCCCGGCGTTTATATCTCCCTCTTTAACACCAATTTCTTTAACGAGCTTAATTGCTTTAGCGATGGTTAAGTCGGTTTTATTTTTAGCAGCAATTAAGTCTTTATCAACTTCAGTAATACCTACACTAAGCTGTACGTAATCTGGCATTGTAGTAAGAGTCGCTTCGCCCTTAACATAAATATGAGGAGCATCGGGTGTCGCTGCCGCGAGTGCATCAAAACTAAGTACGTTTAAAGCCAGTGCACTACCTAAAACAAGAGCCAGTGTTTTCATTAGTCGATCCTTTAATTTTGTAAATGCTATTAAAGACCTTACGTGGTTAATTAAATATGAACAAGCACAAAAAAACAGGCAATTGCCTGTTTTTTGTTAAGCGTTGTAACTGTGCCTACAACGTTATTTATTTTTAATTACATATAAACCTAATTAAACACTACAACGTTTATAGTTACGGTATTTTGGTAACCAGTAATTTTTGTCGATTGCTGCCCATAACGCATCATCAGTAATCTCAAGAGCAACGCCCTCTTCGATTGCTTTTTTAGCAATGGCAAATGCAATACGCTTACTTAGCGTTTCAATTTCAGTTAAGGCTGGTAATAAACTGCCTTTACCTGTGTTTGCACGCGGCGACGACTCTGCAAGCATTTCGCTAGACACACTTAACATAGCATCTGTAATGCGTGTCGCTTTAGCGGCAATAACCCCTAAACCAATACCAGGAAAAATATAGCTATTGTTACATTGTGGGATTGGGAAAATTTCACCGTTGTGTTCAACCGGATCAAACGGGCTACCTGTTGCAACAAGCGCCTTACCGTCAGTCCACTTAATCACATCAGCAGGATGCGCTTCTACCTGCTTAGATGGATTACTCAATGGGAAAATAATTGGCTGTTCACAACCGGCGTGCATTGCACGAATAGCCTGCTCAGTAAACAAACCAGGTTGGCCTGAAACACCAATTAAAATGTCTGGTTGTGCACAGTGCATAACATCAAGAAGTGATGCGTATTCACCGCTGTAAGTCCAATCACTTAACGAGCTTTGCGGTTGTGCAAGTGCTTGTTGGAAATCGCGTAAGCCTTCCATACCCTCTGAAAGTAGGCCAAAACGGTCAACCATAAATACTTGGCTACGCGCTTGAGCTTCTGTAATACCTTCAAAAACCATTTGGCTAATAATTTGCTCAGCAATACCACAACCAGCAGAACCTGCACCCACAAAAACTACTTTTTGTTGGCTTAGGGTTGAATTTTTAACACGACACGCAGCAAGTAAAGAACCGACCGTTACAGCCGCAGTACCTTGAATGTCATCGTTAAAGCTACAAATTTCATTGCGGTAGCGCTTAAGTAACGGCATTGCATTTGGTTGTGCAAAATCTTCAAACTGAAGTAATACATTTGGCCAGCGACGTTTAACCGCTTTAATGAATAAATCTAAAAACTCATCGTATTCGTCTTGAGCAATACGCTTATGGCGTGCACCCATGTACATAGGATCGTTTAAAAGCTTTTCGTTATTAGTACCCACATCAAGCATTACAGGCAATGTGTATGCTGGGCTTATACCACCACACGCAGTGTAAAGTGACAATTTACCAATTGGGATACCCATGCCACCAATACCCTGATCGCCTAGGCCTAAAATACGCTCGCCATCAGTTACAACAATCACTTTTACTTTACCTTTGGTAGCGTTGCGTAAAATGTCGTCAATTTGGTAACGATCTTCATACGAAATAAATAAGCCGCGTGCGCTGCGATAAATGTCTGAGAATTTTTCACAAGCGTCGCCAACTGTCGGCGTGTAAATGATTGGCATCATTTCTTCAAGATGATCACGCACTAAACGGTAGTAAAGTGTTTCGTTGTTATCTTGAATCGCACGTAAGTAAATATGCTTATTAAGGTTGTCGGTAAAGCTAGAATACTGCTGATAACAACGCTCAACTTGCTCTTCTATTGTTTCAAAGCGAGGAGGAAGTAAACCAGCAAGATTGAAATTTTCGCGTTCTTTTTTACTAAAGGCACTGCCTTTATTTAATAGCGGTGTTTCAATTAGGCCAGGGCCAGAATGATGAATATATAAGTAGTTAGGATCAGTATTAGTTGTCATATTTCCAGGCTTTAACGGAGTCTTAAGTTATGATCTGTCATTATCAGTGTTAAAGGTTTAATTGCAACGACAATTAAGCTAGTCAGACCATTGAGAGAAAATACATGCGGGCTTCACTGCCCACATGCATATTATACATAATTTAAAATTGTATAGTGGCGTTATTATCAGTTAAATCAGATAACGCAACACCTTCACGGCGAGGGTCCGCACCACCATATAAGGTATTATTTTTAACTTCAACTGCGTGTAAGCCTGAGTTTAAATCAATAATACGTACATTGTGGCCACGTTTAGTAAGCGCAGGCGCAATGGCTTCAATGGTTGTGCCTTTTTCAAGGCTGGTGTAATCGTTACGATTTGTTGTACGCGGTAAGTTAATAGCGTCTTGTGCTGATAAATTCCAGTCAATAACACCCACAACAACTTGTGCAACGTAATCTATGATACGACTACCACCAGGTGAGCCTACAATTAAACGTAAGCTGCCGTCTTTATTAAATACCATTACCGGTGACATAGAGCTACGCGGGCGTTTACCAGCCTCTACACGGTTTGCTACTAGCTTACCGTTTTTACGTGGCGATAACGAAAAGTCAGTTAGTTGGTTATTTAAAATAAAGCCATTAACCATAACCGTAGAGCCAAACGCCATTTCAATTGAACTGGTCATCGAAACTGCATTACCTTTACTATCTACAATAGAGACATGCGAAGTAGAAGGTAACTCGTATGAATCATCCATTGCATAACTTAAGTACCCTACAGGATTACCTGCTACGGCTTTTTGGTCTGTTTCGGTAATTAATTTAGCGCGTGAGGCAATGTAATCTTTGTTTAAAAGCTCTTTGGTAGGTACTTGAGTGAAATCGGGATCGCCCATGTACATATCGCGATCGGCAAATGCAATACGCGAAGCTTGGCTAAAGTAATGAATCGCTTTTTCGCCATTTGGTTTAAGTGCACTCATATCTTTATGCTCAAGTAGGCCAAGCATTTGTAGTACTGCTACACCGCCACTACTTGGTGGCGCCATAGAACACACGTTATAAGCACGGTATTGTATACATACCGCATCGCGTTCTTTACTTTTGTAATCTGCTAAATCTTGCACACTTAATTTACCAGGGGCAACTTTAGAGTGCTGTACAGCATTAACCATTTGTTTAGCGTTTTCGCCTTTGTAAAATGCATCAATGCCCTGCTTTGCAATGTCTTTGTATAAATCAGCAAGTGGTTGATTCTTTTTAACGCTACCCGCTTCGATTAATTTACCATTTGGGTAAAAATATTCGTTAATAATAGGCATACTCAACACGCCTGGGTTTAACTGGCGTGCTAATAAACCATGTAAACGCGGCGAAATTACAAAGCCTTGCTCTGCAAGTTCAATAGCTGGTTTAAAAAGTTCTTCCCACGGCAAGGTACCGTATTGCTTATGCGCGCTTGCAAAGGCATGTAAAATACCAGGCACACCAACAGAGCGTCCGCCTACTACAGCTTCAATCCATTTAACTGCTTTACCGTGCTTATCTAAAAACAGCGTTTCGTCTGCATTTGCAGGTGCTGTTTCACGGCCATCAAAACTAGTCAGCTTATTGTTTGCTTTGTTGTAGTACATCATAAATGTACCACCGCCAATACCTGACGATTGCGGCTCAACTAAAGTAAGCACTAGTTGAGTAGCAATGGCAGCATCTACGGCACTGCCGCCTTGGGCTAAAATTTGTTGACCGGCTCTTGAGGCATATGGATTTGCCGCAGCAACCATGTATTTATCACCTTGCACCACTTTTTTATGGATTAATCCAGTAGCGGCTTCAGGTTCACGAGTTTCAATTTGAGTTGCTTGCTGTGCAAATGAAGGCAGTGATACTGCGCACAGTCCAATGGCAAATAATGAGTTAAGTTTAAAATGCATAAAAATACTAAAAACACTTAATTACGTAGTTGTATTTGGCATCTTAAAGTTAAACGGGCACAATATGCAAAAATTTTGACTAAAAAATTACAATAAAATGCTTAATTTACCTATTCAACCTCGTTATATATTACCGCCTATAATTTTGCTGCTTTTTAGTACCATTTTTGCTGCATTTGATTTAAATAATTTACTTGAATTTAACCGAAGCTTAATTGATGAAGGTGAGCTGTGGCGAATTTTCACCAGCCAATTTGTTCATGCTAATTGGGCTCATTTGGGATTAAATGCCAGTGGTGTTTTATTAATATGGCTTTTGCATGGTGAATATACATCCCCTACTCGTTATGCGTTTAATATATGCTTGCTGGCATTATGGTGTGGACTCGGTGTGTATTGGTTTTGCCCAAGCATACATATTTACACTGGGTTAAGTGCTTTACTTCATGGCGTAATTATTTGGGGGGCAGTTAAAGATATAACTGTAGGGCTTAAATCGGGTTATTTATTATTTATAGGCGTATGGATTAAAATAGCGTTTGAGCAATTTAGCGGCCCAAATGCCGATATAGGAAAACTTATTAACTCCACTGTGGCCATTGATGCACATTTAATTGGCGTTATTGGTGGAACTTTACTTGCCATACCACTGGCTATAGAGCTCTTAAAAAAGCAAAAATAGCGCATAAGCTATTGCTCATACAATAAAAACGCTGCGTTAGTTTATTAAACTAACGCAGCGTTTTTGTTTTTATACTTTATTTTAAGAATTAAAGCGTTTCTTTAAATAACTTATGAATACGTCGGTATTCGTCTAACCAGCTTGAAGGCTGTACAAAGCCATGTGGTTCAACAGGAAATATAGCTGTTTCAAAGTTTTGCTTTTCAAGCTCTATTAAGCGCTGTACTAAACGCACTGAGTCTTGAAAAAACACATTATCGTCAACCATGGGGGCATTAATGAGTAAACGTTTGTTTAAACCCTCAGCGTAATAAATTGGCGAGCTGCGCTCATACGCAATCGGGTCAACATCAGGATGGTTTAATATATTAGCCGTATAACCTGTGTTGTAATGTGCCCAGTCGGTAACAGGTCGTAGTGCTGCACCCGATTGAAATAACTCAGGCGCGGTAAACAATGCCATAAAGGTCATAAAGCCGCCGTAAGAGCCGCCATAAGTGCCGACTGCTTTGGTATCAACATTGGCATTTTGCGCCATCCATTTAACGCCATCGGCTAAATCTTGTGTTTCAGGTGTGCCCATTTGACGATAAATCGCGGTGCGCCAATCACGGCCGTAACCTTTAGATGCGCGGTAATCCATATCCATTACTATGTAACCTTCATCAGCGAGCAATGAATGGAACATAAATTCACGAAAATAAACCGAAAACCCCATATGTGAATTCTGTAAGTAACCCGCGCCGTGGTTAAAAATAACCGCTTTGCGATTTTTACCAACTTCACCTTCTACGTAGTCAGCTGGGTAATACACTTTTGCGTATATTGGTTGATCTGTATGGCTCGATGGCACGGCAACAATTTTGGGTGCAGTTAGTTTTTTAGCTAAAAACTCATCCGACACAGTATGCGTTAAGCGCGTGGCTTTTGTATTTGCTTTAGCGTCAGCTACGTAAAGCTCATTAGGCATAGTAATTGTAGAGTGCTTAAGGAGTAACTTAGTTTCATCTGGGCTTAACGTGTAATCAGTCATGCCATTTAAGTCAGTAACTTGCTCGCTATTACCTGTTTGCGGGTTAACACGGTAAATTTCGTACAGGCCTGGGTGCTCAACATTCGCTTTGTAATAAATTGCGCTGTCATCGCTGGCAAGCGTTAAGTTAGAAACCTCAAATTGGCCTTGTGTTAGTGCGGTTGCTTTGCCGTTAATTGGTTTTTTATAAAGCTGGCTGTAACCCGACTCTTCCGATAGGTAATAAAGCGTGTTCGAGTTATGTAACCAGCCAAAGTCGTTAAACGCATAAGCAATCCATGCATCGTCATGTAGGCGGTGCTGCGAAACGAGTTTGTTGCTTTTAAAATCAACGGTAGCAAGCCAACGATCTTTGTTGTCCCAGGCTTCAAGCATGATAGCAACTTGTGACCCGTCATCGTTCCATACTATTGGGCTTTGCTCAAAACCCCAGTCCATAATAAGGTTAATGCCACGAGGCGCCTTTTTAGACTTATAGGTTTTACCATCACGTGCATAATTTTCTTTTTTAACTGCGGCTAAAACATCTTCATCAAAACCCGGTAAGGTATTAAAGCTAAGTGATGTTTGTTCTTTATTAGTTAAATTGATGTACACAAGCTTTGAGGTTTCTTCTTTAGCATCGGCTACACGGCGGCGTGCTTTTTTAGGCTCTATAGTGGCGTCATTTGTAATGTAGTTAGGCATAATATCGCCCTCACCACGCCAATCTGTTTGCTTTTGTACAACAACTAACAGCGCATCACCATTTGGTGAAAGTTGTGCCTCAGATACTTTATTACCGTCACCTAAGTAATAAGCCGTGTTAGCAATTGAATCGTTTTGTTCATTAATTTGCTCACTGCGCGCTTGCTTATCTTTTTTGTTTTTTTGCTGAAGCGCCACAAATTTAATCAGTTTATGCTGCTCTTTCGCAATATAAGTGCTTGGCTCTTCAATGCCTTTAGGCTCATCGGCAAGCTTTAAGTTAGCAAGCTCAGTCGTTAAACCTGTTTTTAAATCAACTCTGAAAAACACATTGCCTTGGCGATAAACTAAATCGCCATTGTTTAAAAATTGTGGTTTAGACTCGCTTGCTGATGTCGCTGTAATTTGTTTAAGTTCACCCGTTTTTAGGTTTTTAACAAACACATTGCCTTTAAACGTGTAGGCCGCCATTGTTTTATTTTTTGAATAAACAGCTTTATTTGAGCCCACAGTATGAAGTTTATTAAGTGTAATTTGCTCTGCTGTTTGGCTAGTAACAGATTGGCTAAATAAATCGCGTAGTGTATTACCTTGCTCTTTTTGAGCATAAATAATAGTAGCCGAATCGCTAGCCCAGTAAGCGCTCTCTGGCTGATTACCCATCCAATCCGGATCAGCCATTGCTTGTTCTAGCGTTATTTTTTGTGAGCCGATATCTGCTGGCGTGTTTACAACCGCAGCAACCGATGTTGCTGGTAAAGCACTTTGTTGTGTTGATGAGGTGTTAGCGGTCGCGCTACAACCTGCAAGCATGACACTTGAGGCAACAGCTAATGCCACTAACGTTTTAGATGAAGAAAAATTAAAAATCATAGTGCTTCTATACGGTTATTATAATTAAGCCGTATTTAAGCAGAAGCACTCAAGTTATTGCAATTTTTTAAGATAAATAGCCATTAAACAGGGTAAAGCTCAGTTTACTAGCGCATCCCCTGTTAATAGGCGTTATTCAACGATTAAATCAAGCCACACCAGTCGATGATCGCTCGATGCGTTTCTGTCTTTAATTAAACGATATTCATTGCTAGTTTTAGTTGGCCAAAATACACCACCGTCTTTAATTTTTAAGCCGTAGTTTGACGGTAGTACGTAATCAACACGTGCTTGCCAATTAGCACTGTAATTTTGTGCATAAGGCACGTCATACTGCTCTTTAGCGCCTTCACTTTTTGGAACAAACTGAGCGTTTATCAATGGGTTTTTAAGCAGTTGATCGGTGGTATTTGTGCGGGCTTTATTGCCCTCTGGTGCGGCATTTAAATCGCCTAAAATAACAAACCGGGAGTAAGTTTTTAAACCGCCCTTTTCGCCTTTATCATCGTAAATATACTTAGCGTTTGATACATAGTCGGCAATTAACCTTACTTCATCGTGGTTACGTTTGCCGTTTCTATCCTCTTCACCGTCAAATACAGGAGGGGTTGGGTGAGATGCAATAACATGAATGGTTTTATCATTTACGTTAATAGGTAAATCCCAAAACGATTTAGAGCTAAGTCTAAGTGCTTGCCATTCTTGCGCGTTATACCAGTTTTCGCCTGTTTTAGGCATTACGGGCATTTGTGCATTTGGCATGTCTTTATATTTAAAGGTTTGAAGGGTTCTTACTTTATCAAAATCGATTGGGTATTTTGACAAAATAGCCATACCGTAATGGCCTTCAAAAAAGCCAAAACCTTGTGCATCGCCCATCACGCCATTTTTCTTGCCGTCGTTATCTAAATCAAACTCAGTGGCTAGGCCTGTATTTACAGGGGCAATATAAGAGTAAGGGTAGTTAATAGCAGCTTGTTTTTGCTGACCTACATTTAAATAATGTTGATTAAAGTATTCAATTCCCTGCTCTTTTGGGATGTAATCAAATTCGTTAAGTAAAATAATATCAGGGCGAACACGTTGAATAATTTCTGCTATGTTCTTAATTTGCTGGTGGTTTGCTTTAAGTGCATTAACTAAAGCATCACTTTTAACTTGCTCACCTTTAGGGGTGTGATTAGTTGCATCCATACTTACATTAAAAGTAGCAACACGAAGAGAGTCTGATGCAAATGCACTGTTACTAAAAAAAGGACTAAAAGAAGCGGCAACAAGTAGTGCGCTATAAATTGCTTTAAGTTTCATTAAATAATTTCACTGTAAAATTTTAGACTCAATCATTATTTCACAATCTAGGTAACCTTGCGCTTTTTTTAAGTACAAAAAAAATGCCGAGCAAGCTCGGCATTTAATAAAACGGTTAGCCATTTAATGAAGAATTATGTTAGCCGCCGCTTTTAAAATACCTGGATAATCATGCTCAGGTAGATATTCAGTAAGCTCACCTAATTTATCTGCTAGGTCGTTCATGCTAGTGGCCGATACGTTTATATGGCCCATTTTACGACCTGGTTTTGCAGTTTTACCGTACCAATGGCTAGTCACATCTGCATATTTAAGTACGTCAGCTGGAATATTAGGTTGCCCTAGTACGTTTATCATCGCGGTAATGTGTTTAAGCTCTGTATTGCCAAGCGGCAAACCTGCAACAGCACGCATGTGGTTTTCAAACTGTGAGCAATGGCAGCCTTGTTGCGTCCAGTGGCCTGAGTTATGTACACGCGGTGCAATTTCGTTAACGAGTAACGTGCCTTGTACATCAAAAAACTCAATTGCTAATACGCCAACGTAGTTAAGCTCGTTTGCTATTTTAGTAAATGCATCGTTTGCTTGAGCTTCAACGCTTTGATTGTTTTTACCAGCAATAGAAAGCGTTAATACACCATTTGTGTGCTCGTTTTCTGTTAGCGGATAAATAGCAACATTACCATGTTTATCGCGCGCACCAATAATAGAGACTTCACGATCAAACGGGATCATTTTTTCAGCAATAATTGTATGTGGCGCAAGCTCTGTGCCCGATGCAATAAAATCAGCCATTTGTGACCAAATTTCATCTATTTGATCATCTGACTTTAATCGCCATTGACCTTTCCCATCGTAACCCGCTTGGCATGTTTTAATAACAAGTGGCTTACCTAGGGTTTTAACGGCAAGTTCTAAATGCGCTTTTTCAGTAATTAATTGGTACGGCGCACAAGTTACGTTTGTTTTATCTAGCAATGCCTTTTCAAGCGAGCGATCGCCACCGGTTTTAATCGCGGCTTTTCCTGGGTAAAACTTATTGCTGTTGCAGCAAAGTGTTAGTACGTCATCAGGAATGTGCTCAAACTCAGCAGTAATTGCATCAGCGTTTAATATTGCTTGCTCAAGTGGCGTGCTATAAACCTCACCAGTTAGCGGATGCTTAATTTGCTTGCTGCCTACATCGTACGCCACTACGTTTAAATTAAGTGGCGCGCCTGCAAGGCTCATCATACGTGCAAGTTGCCCTGCACCTAATATTAAAATATTCATTATTACTCTGCAGGGTTTGGATTAGCTAATATAGTATCGGTTTGAGCTTTACGAAACGCTTCAATTTTTGCAAAAATTTCTGGATTTTGACACCCTAAAATTTGTGCGGCTAGTAAACCTGCATTTGCTGCGCCCGGCTCACCAATTGCAAGTGTGCCCACTGCAACGCCTTTAGGCATTTGGCAAATAGATAAAAGTGAATCAACACCATTTAATGCTTTTGATTTTACAGGCACGCCCAGTACAGGAAGCGACGTAAAAGCAGCAGCCATACCTGGTAAATGAGCCGCGCCGCCAGCGCCAGCAATAATAACTTTAATACCGCGTTCTGCGGCTGAACTTGCGTAATCAGCAAGTAATTGAGGAGTGCGGTGTGCAGACACGACTTTAGTTTCGTACTTAATGCCAAAATGCTCAAGCATAAGTGCTGCATGTTCCATGGTTGGCCAATCTGATTTAGAACCCATAATAATGCCAACAGTCATAAATACTCCTCAGTAATGTATTTTTAAAATAGCGGACTTATGTCCTGTTTAAGCCGGGTATTATACCCAAAGCCATATTAATTGCGACTAATACAAAGCCACAAAAACAAAAAAAGCCATGTTTAAACATGGCTTTTTAGAGTTAACGTGTAAATAGCTAATTAAGCTTCTTTACTCGCTAGGTATTCTGCGTAGTTGCCTCTAAAGTCAATGATTTTACCATCTTTAACTTCCCAAATTCGGGTAGCTACCGATGATACAAATTGACGATCGTGCGATACAAACATTAATGTACCTTCGTAGGCTTCAAGTGCTAAGTTAAGCGCTTCAATAGATTCCATATCCATGTGGTTGGTTGGCTCATCCATTAGCAATATGTTTGGTTTATGCATCATAATTTTACCAAACAGCATGCGGCCTTGCTCACCACCTGAAATTACTTTAACTGACTTTTTAATATCGTTTTGAGAGAACAACATACGACCTAAGAAGCTACGAACCACTTGCTCGTCGTCGCCTTCTTGTTGCCATTGCTCCATCCACTGAAACAAGTTCATGTCGGTTGCAAACTCATCTGCGTGATCTTGCGCGTAGTAACCAATATTTGCATTTTCTGAGAACTTAAACTCACCGGCTTTAGGAGCTAAGCGCCCTGCTAATGTATTAAGTAATGTTGTTTTACCAACACCATTTTCACCAATAATAGCAATACGTTCGCCAACTTCTACTAAACCTTCAAGTCCAGAAAACAACGTATTGTCCTCAAAACCTTGCGTTAAGTTATTCATTTCAAGCGCGTTTCTGAATAACTGCTTTTCTTGGTCGAAGCGAATAAACGGCGTTTGGCGTGAAGACGCTTTAACTTCGTCTAACTGAATTTTGTCGATACGTTTAGCGCGCGATGTTGCCTGCTTAGCTTTAGATGCGTTAGCAGAGAAACGTGATACAAACTGTTGAAGTTCAGCAATTTGGTTTTTCTTCTTCGCGTTTTCGCTAAGTAGTTGCTCACGTGCTTGCGTTGCTGCAAACATGTATTCGTCGTAGTTACCTGAGTAAATACGTAGCTCACCGTAGTCAATGTCGGCCATGTGAGTACACACAGAGTTTAAAAAGTGACGGTCATGCGAGATGATTATCATGGTACAGTCGCGTTGGTTTAACACGTCTTCTAACCACTTGATGGTGTAAATATCCAAGTTATTGGTAGGCTCATCAAGTAGCATTATATCTGGGTCTGAAAACAACACCTGTGCAAGTAGCACACGTAGTTTAAAACCAGGTGCAATTTCTGACATTGGGCCAAAGTGTTGGTCTGTGCCAATACCTACGCCTAATAGAAGCTCGCCTGCTTTAGATTCAGCAGAGTAACCATCCATTTCAGCAAACTCAGTTTCAAGATCGGCTACTTTCATACCGTCGTCTTCACTCATTTCTGGTAAAGAGTAAATGCGGTCGCGTTCTTGTTTTATTTTCCACAGCTCTTTGTGACCCATGATCACAGTATCAATTACTGAGTATTCTTCGTAGGCAAACTGGTCTTGGTTTAGTTTAGCAACACGTTCATTTGGATCAGTACTTACATTACCTGAAGACGCTTCGAGCTCACCACTTAGAATCTTCATAAATGTTGATTTACCACAACCATTTGCACCGATTAAACCGTAACGGTTTCCGTCGCCAAATTTTGCTGAGATATTTTCAAATAATGGTTTAGCACCAAATTGCATGGTGACATTAGCTGTACTAATAATAGCGCTACCCTCCAAAGGAGTAATGATGTATTTAAATTGCGCGCAGTTTAAACCAAAATGGCCTGTTTTTCTATGAAAGTTTAAAGGCAAACCTCGTCGTTTAAGGCAATTATTATCACTGAGCTACTCGTAATTAAAATAACAAATTAGATTTAGTGTTTTTGCAAATTGTTATTCAACTTAGATAAATTAAAATTCATAATAAACCAATATGAGCGTTTAGAATTTGGTATATAAATAGGGTCTGTTGATCTTTTAAGGTTGAATTTCCAGCAGTCTGTTTGGTATTTAGGCAAGGCAGAGCCTATACAGTGTGGTTATTCCCCATAAATGGGCGATAACGTAGCATTAATGCCAAACAGGCGCTGCCCAAAGGGTTCTTCCTAGGGGCTATTTACTCTTTGTTGCCTACATGGATGTAGGTAAGGGGCGTGAGCAGGACGCGGAAGCTTTGCTCGGTTTTTACTTAGCCCACTAGGTTACAAACTTCGCGCCGCAATTAAATAGCCCCTAGTTTGAACAAATTTCAATCCGCAAAGATCAACAGACCCTAGAGTAAAAACACTTTTAACGTGTTTGTGTGTTTACTTAACTCATTTTTGTACAACCTATAACAATAAAAAGTTATATTTATGAAAATAAAGCACTTTTAGAGCTTTTGCACTAGTCGCTATTTTTTAACCAAGATGAAATTAATTCAAATTAGAATTTTAACACACCACTTATTACCAATCCTTTTTACCTACAAAACAACTAAAAAAACAAACCTCAGCAACACCTGAAAAACAAAATTAACCTCGAGTGAATGTCAATTAAGTTTGCCGTCCAATTTTGTTGATTTTTTTTCACTTTTGAGCCGTTTATTGCTTTGTTAATCTTCGAACCTGAATTTTTACCTACGTAAAAACACTGAAATTTACACAGGGCAACACACAAGATGAGCAAAAAATTAGCGACACTGATTAGCGCAAGTATTGTATTAGCACCCGCTGTTTCGGCGGTAGAGTTATACAAAGATGATAAAAACACTCTAAAAGTAGGTGGATATCTTGATGTGCGTGTAATTAACACACAAAACGAAACCGAAGTTGTTAACGGTACTTCGCGCATTAACTTTGGCTTTACCCGAAAGCTCAAGAAAGACTGGACTGCCCTTGCACTCGTAGAATGGGGTGTAAACCCTGTAGGCAGTAGCGATATAATTTATAACAATCGTTTTGAATCAATTCAGGACGAGTTTTTGTATAACCGTTTAGGTTACGCAGGCCTTTCACACGAAAAGTATGGTCAACTTACCATTGGTAAACAATGGGGTGCATGGTACGACGTAGTTTATGGCACAAATAATAGCTTTGTATGGGATGGTAATGCAGCTGGCGTTTACACCTATAACAAAGACGATGGCGCTGTAAATGGCACTGGCCGTGGCGATAAGTTAGTGCAGTACCGCAATAGCTATAACGATTTTAGTTTTGCAGTACAAGCGCAGCTTAAAAACAGCGAATTTTATACCTGTGACGTAAGCGATATTTCAGAAGAAGAATGCGAAACGCTATGGAACTCTGGCGATAGTGCAGCCCAAGAAGTTGAATTTAACTACACATTTGGTGCATCTGTAACATATACCCCTACCGATATGCTCACGCTTACAGCGGGTATTAACCGTGGCGAGTTTGATTTAACGTTTGGCGATGGTTCTACTCACAATGTTGAAGATTTAATTTACGGTGCAGGCATTATGTGGGGCAATATTGATAAGCCCGGCCTTTACGTTGCTGCCAACATAAATAAAAACAAAAACCACGACACCGATAATATTGGTCGCTTAATTGATGACGCAATAGGTGTAGAAACATTTGCATCTTACCGCTTTGATAACGATTTTCGCCCTTTTATTGCCTACAACGTGTTTGATGCAGGTGATGACTACGTAATTCAGCCAAACTTTAACGCCGATCCAGACGATATATTTAAGCGTCAGTTTGCTGTTATTGGCCTTCACTACTTAATTGACGAAGACACTATTGCCTACGTAGAAGCGCGTAAAGACTTTAGCGACTTTGAAAGTGATAACGACGATCAACAAGCACAAATGGAGCAGTCGGAAGATGACGGTATAGCATTTGGTTTTAGATATAAGTTCTAAATATAAGCTCTAAATATAAGTTAAAAACGACTACAACTTCCCTAAGCACAACCCTTTTAGCCCTTTTAACTTTTTTAACTGGGCTTTTTTTCTGCCATACTTTTTTCAATACTCGATTTTGCGTTTAAAGCTATTTTAACAAGTGCCTTAACAGCGGCGTTGGTATCGGCTTTTTTAAATTGTAATAGCACCGGAATTTGCGTGAGTACGTCGCTCAGTTTTATAAAATGGCACCCTTCACTATATAATTTACGTACGCAATAAGGCGCAATGGCCACACCAAGGCCAGCAGCCACTTCAGTAACTAATGTTTGCATATGCCTAGGTTGGCTAATAATGTTAGGTGAAAAATGAGCTTGTTTGCATTGCAAAATGGTTTCATCAAAAAGACCAAGTGCTTCCTCTCTATTAAAAATAATAAAGGGTTCATTTTTTAGCTTAGCTAAATCAATATTTTTATAATTTGCCAGCGCATGGTTTTGATTAACGATGGCCACCAATGAATCTACATAAATAGTATGACTTACAAATTCATCATTAATTGAATCAGGTAAAGGCCGTGAAAAACCCACATCAATTAAATCATTTTTAAACGCATGTATCTGCTCAGTTGCAGTCATTTCAAACAATGTAACGTGCACGCTTGGGTATTGCTGTTTATATTCTCGAACCAGTGCTGCCATAAAGGTTAAACATGCCGAGCTTAAGTGCGCAATATTAAGTGTACCTACCTGCCCGTTGTGGGCACGTTTAACCTGAGTTTTAGCTTTGTCAGCTAGAGCCAAAATAGCGCGTGCATCTTTTAATAGCTGCTCACCCGCTTGAGTTATTGCAACATCGCGTGAGTTTCTTATAAACAGCACAACATCAAGCTCGCTTTCGAGCTGTGCAATATGCCTACTTATTGCAGGTTGCACGGTGTGTAGCTCTTTGGCCGCTTCTGAAAAACTCTGATGCTTAGCCACGCTGACAAAACTTTTTAATGTTTTAATATCCATCATGCACCTTAAATACATTATCTGTATAGATTCTATAAAATAATATCATTTTTGTTATAGGTAAAGAACTCATACCATAGCTATATGTTAACAACACAAGACAGCTATGACCAAACCCAAACAAAATCAGTCATTAAGTCGATTTATTTTATTACTAATGACCACTGCAATTGCAGCAACAGCAGCAAACTTGTACTACAACCAGCCTATTTTACCGCTTATAGCGAACGAATTTAATTTAACTGATTCGCAGCTTGGGAGTATTCCCGCGCTTACACAAATTGGTTACGCGTTTGCGTTATTATTTATTTCTCCTTTGGGTGACTCGATTGCTCGCAGGCATTTAATTACTATTTTGTCGTGCTTATTAGTAGTTGCTTGTAGTGCAGCAATGCTTGCACCCAACTTACCTTTATTACTTATATCCGTATTTTTAATTGGTGTAAGCGCCAATATAACCCAGCAATTAATACCCTTTGCAGCATCGCTTGTATCGAGCGAGCAAAAAGGTGCCACGTTAGGCACATTAATGATGGGCTTAACTATCGGTATTTTACTTTCAAGAACGTTAAGTGGGTTTGTAGGTGAGCAATTTGGTTGGCGAAGTGTATTTTTAATGTCGGCAGTACTCGCAGCATTATTTGGTATATTACTGCGCGTGTTTTTACCTAGCAATAAGCCACACACTAATTTGCGTTACTGGCCTCTCATTAAAAGTATGTTGGCGTTGTTTATTAAACATAAATCACTGCAGCATTTTACACTTTCGGGCGCATTTTGGTTTGCATCATTTAATGTGCTTTGGGCAACACTTGCAATTTATGTAAGTAACGAGCCATTTAACTACAACGCTCAACAAGCTGGTTTATTTGGTTTAATAGCATTGGCTGGCGTAATTGGGGCTAAGTCATCGGGTAAATGGGTCAGCAAACTGGGATCTAAAGCTCTAATTATGATTGCACTTACGCTTGCGGCAATCGGCTTTGCTATTACAGGCTTGTTTAATGGCAGTTTAGCGTCGTTAGTTATTGGCATTATTCTAATCGACTTTGCCATATTTAGTGCGCAAGTGGCTAACCAAGTGCGTGTCTTTAGTATTGACCCCACTGCGCAAAGTCGCATAAATGGAATTTACATGCTGGGTTATTACATTGGAGGCGCTGTTGGCTCAATGGTTGGTGTTAAAGCATTTGCACTTTATCAATGGCCTGGCGTTGTTGCTGTAAGCATTATATTTATTTTGCTAAGTGGCATTTTTAATTCATTTGCTAAAAAGTAATCGCTTAAAACTTAAGGAGTAAAAATGGGTATGTTAAAAACAGCGGGTAGCTTTACATTACTGTGTATCGCCAGCTTAACTATTATGGTGGGAACCCTACTTGCGCCAGGTTTAGTAAGTATTTCACAAGGATTAGGTATAACCGATAACACCGTACTTTTAATTACGTTGCCATCGTTAGGCGCTGTGGTTTTTGCGCCGCTAGCAGGAAAATTAATAGATAAATACGGAGCTTATAAACTTTTAGTAATTGGATTATTTTTATATGGGGTTGCAGGTGCCAGCGCTTACTTTTTAAAAGGCCCAACGCTTGTATTTGCTAATCGATTTTTACTCGGCGGTATAACTGCTGTGGTAATGGCAAGTTGTACGGTTTTAATTTCTGCTTGGTACACAGGCGAAGCACGCCTTGGCATGATTGCAAAACAAGGCATGGCGATAGAGTTAGGCGGTGTTATATTTTTATTTTTAGGCGGATTATTAGCGTCGCAATTTTGGGCGCTGCCATTTTCACTTTATTTAATAGCGTGGGTATTTTTGGCCATGCTTTTATTGTTTGTGCCAAGTAAAAACTCACTGGCTAGTAATAGCGATGAAGTGTCAGAACATCTACACCACAAAGCTAATAATGGCCTCTCGTTAAAAAGCGTTTATGTAATTTCAACACTCGCGATGACCATATTTTTTACGTCTACTGTTTTACTGCCCATTACAATGAACGAGGAAAACTTTAACGAATCACAAATAGGCCAACTACTCGCATTTATATCTTTAGTGGCTGTAGTTACCGCAGGCTTTATGCCTAAAATAACAAAGAAGCTTGGTGAGCCCAAGGTTTTGGCATTTGCCTTTTTAGCGTTTAGTTTATCGTATATTAGTTTTACACAAGTAAGCACCCTACTTTTAATTTTAGGCGCAATATTAATAGGTATAGGATTTGGTTTTAGTATCCCGCTTTTAAACCATATGACGGTAGAGCTCAGCGATGTGAAAGTACGCGGCCGTAATTTATCGTACTTTACGATGACTGTATTTTCGGGTCAGTTTTTTACCTCATTTATGCAGTACATACCTGGTGGTGAAAAAAACGTATTTATAATTTGTAGCGTTTCAGCATTTATAATTGCACTGGTATTGTTTTTTAAACCGATCAAAGCAAAGTAGTCGTAACTTACAAAAGAGCATTTTTATAAATGCTCTTTTTTTATCTAAACCTCTCGCTTTATTATTTGCACTACTTTACTGATTACTTTTTTTTAATTTGACTCTATTGCTAAGTTTAGCATTATAACAACATTTAGTATGATGTGTTCTTTTGCTGTAAAGCCACCAGCTAATTTATATTAACTGCATTAAGAGTGTAAAAAGATGGTGAAATTATATTGAAATTGCAAAGTACTTACACTGATTATTGCTGATCACAAAGGCGTAAGGCTGATTAAAAGCAGTAACAAATAGATGTGTATATGCTCATAGGTACTGACTGGATTCTATCTCAATAGCTGCACACTGTATATAAACACAGTGAATATATTTCCTGTCAAAAATAACTTAAACCAACTTCCCTTTGTAAGTCGTTAATAATATTAAACTAAATAAAGTGCTATAAAACTGATTCGTTATCATAAATAGATAAAACAGCGGTAGCTGTATATACATACAGCTACCATTTAAACCTATCTAACCTACTTTTTAATAAACGCACTATAACCAGCTAATGCCTTTGATACACTAAGTGGTGGATTATCTGAATGCTCAGCACCTTCGTTTATAGCGCTTTGCCACGCAAGGTTATTATTAGGGTTTGCTTTTAAAGCAGACTCTAAATTATTAAACGCTTTTAACATTAACGGATGCTCTGCTCCACCCACCGAAAGATATAAATAAGTAGGTGACTTCACTTTATTTGCTTGAGCCGTTAAAAACGCATCTACGTTATTAACTACAGTCATGTCGTCATACCAAGCTGCTGGGCTAAACGCAAAATAACCATTAAATAACTCAGGCTTTGTATGCAGTGTATAAAGTACGAAGCTACCACCTGCCGAAAAACCACTTAATACACGATTATTACTAAGCTTATAATTTGTTGATAAATATGGAAGTAACTCAGTTTCAATAAATGCTAAAAACTTATCAGCTTCACCGTTTGGCTCAGGTAGTGTTTCGTGCTCTAAACGCGCTTGTGTATTTACATCTTGGCGGACATAAGGAGGCACTAAATCGCGATTACGAGTATCTTTAAAAAATAAATTAGGGATAGACACCAATATAGCCTTATCCCCTTTTTCGCTCTTAGCTTGTTTTGTAAGTGCTTTATCCCATGTATCTAAATTAAAATTACCATCGGTTTTAATAATTAACGGGTACGCTTTTTTAGCATTGTAATCAGTCGGTAATCTTATAAAAACCTTACGTGATTCGTTAAGTACTTTAGAGTTAATAGTTACATCCGTATAAGCCGATACATAATGATTGTAATAATTTATCGCCAATATTCCCAAAACAAGTATAACTATCGCTAAAGCTAAATTTGTAAGATAGAGTTTTGTTATTTTTATAGCCATTTGGCATCCCCTTAAATATTTACTTTAAGAATTACTTAATCGAGCTTAACCCATTGTTTTATTTCAAGCGCAGTCATAATAAGCTCAACTGAAAACGCAGCTAAAATCATCCCCATCACACGCGTTAAAATAGACGCGCCGCCCGTTCCAATCAACTTAATTATTTTGCCCGAAAGCAGCAACAGTATTAATGTAATACCCAGTACTCCAATAGTAACAAGCGCTGTGCCTATTTGTGTAGTAATGGGGTGTATATGGTTATCGGTAAGGAGTATTACAGCCAAAATAGCGCCTGGAGTAGCTGTGGCTGGTATAGCTAGCGGAAACACAGCAATATCGTGTTCGGGGTCTTGTTTAGCTTTATTAGAGTCGTTTCCAAATATCATTTGCAGGCCAAACAAAAACAATATAATTCCGCCTCCTAACTGAAACGAAACCAGCCTAATCCCCATCGCATTAAGTATTAGCTGCCCTATTAAAATAGAACCCAATAGAACGCCACCCGCATATAGCACGGTTTTAAAGGCTGTTTTACGACGTTGTTGATCAGTTAAGTGAGTAGTAAGCGCAGCAAACAGCGCCATAGTGCCTATTGGGTCAATGGTAGCCCAAATAACAAGCGCATCTTGAGATAGTTTTTCTAGCATATAAAATCCTTGTTAAGCGTTAATGTTTAATTAAACACGGGTAACAAATTCATTTGCTTACGCTTAACTATAATAGAAAGCTGTTATTTTTTGTATTTTATTTACACTTGGAGTGTGTTGACCTTTCAGGATTGAAAAAAGATAAGCACTTATAATTGCCGTCTTTAGTTAAAGTGATTTATGCCAAATAGAATGCTCTTGCAAGCTAAACCCTAACTTAATAAGTAAATTATGAGAACGTGCATTATGTGCACTCACCTCAGCCGATAAATGTTTAAGCGGAATATGCTCAAGTAGCGTTTCAATAAAACCAGTGACTACTTCAAACATTACGCCTTTATTCCAAAAGTCGGGGTGCAGCTCAAAACCTATAAAGGCACTACTTTTACAAGGTGTTAATTTATAGAGCCCACAGGTGCCCATTAACTTCCCTGTTATATTATGTTCAATTGCAACTCTAACCACTTCGCCTTCGTAATAGGCGCTTATATCATCTTGAATTAATTGTTTGATTTGTGTTTTGCTAAGTGGTGTTTCGTAGTCGTTAAATTTACTAACCTGAGGTTGGTTTAAAATATCAAATAAACACGCAGCGTGTTTGTGGGTAATTAAACGCAGCGTAACGCGTTCAAGCTTTGTGGTATTAAACATTTTATTTAAGTGGTTAGTTAAATTAGCTCTTTATGGGCAGGCATTATTAACTTACCATACCCCATTAACAAGCATTATCTTTAAAGCAAAAAGAGTAAGAGAACGTAATGAGTGACGATTTTCAAGTAATACAACCCACTACCACAGTATATTGCCCAAAGCGCGGCGAAGGCTGGACCTTAACAGGCATTACTAATATTAACGAGTTTACCTCAGTAATGTTTGACGGCACACGCTACACACTTCCAGCACGCGAAATAGTAGAAGAACTTCTTCCTAACCAATTAGCGCGTGAGCAAAATAGCTAACCAAACACATACACAATAAAAAGGCTGCAATTTTGCAGCCTAATATCTAATTAACTAGTTAAAATGCTTCGTCTTCACTGTAAACATTAACGTTTAACTCGTCCTCATCTTCAAATACTACAAACGAAATAGGCTTACAGCATACTTGGCAGTCTTCTATGTATTGCTCATCAATATCTGCTGCATCAAGTAATACTTCTATACTTTCTCCACAATAAGGGCAGCTTATTGATTTTTCAGTTAACTGGTTCATTTATCACCTGCTAATTTATATCTCGAATGTTGTCACTTTAATGAACAAGCCAGCATAATTCAACACCCCATTAAATAACGCTTATTTGGCTAAACTAATTAAACAATACTGCTAACTAAAAAGTGATCTAAATACCAGGTTTACGTTTATAAAACATCATAAGCACATTAGTTTGCACCATATATAGTTAACCGGCTAAAACTATGCCACTACAATGAAATAGTATTAGCACTTGGCGGGTCTAACTTTATAAGTATTTAAACTCACACTTCAGGTGGATAATTTTATGAAAAAATCACTCGCACTCGCATTAACATCTGCCGCAATATTGTTTAGCACATTTACTCATGCAGCTAAAACCGAAAAAGCCGTTTTAGCTGGAGGTTGTTTTTGGTGTATGGAAAGTGACTTTGAAAAGCTAGAAGGCGTAACCGATGTAATATCGGGCTTTACTGGCGGCAAACTTAAAAACCCGACATACAATGGTAATCATAAAGGCCATTACGAGGCTGTAGAAATTACTTACGACCCAGCCATAGTAAGCTATCAAGGTATACTTGATCATTACTGGGTAAATATTGATCCCTTTGATGCCAGAGGCCAGTTTTGCGATAAAGGCCCGAGTTACTTAAGCGCTATTTTTGTAGAAAACGACGAACAACGTAAATTAGCCGAAAAAACAAAAGCAGCTGTGGTAGCCGAGTTTCCTAATCAAACTGTGGTTACACCTATACTAAACGCAAGCACCTTTTACCCTATAAAAGGGAGGGAAAGCTTTCACCAAGATTATTACAAAAACAACCCAATCCGATACAACACTTATCGTTGGCGTTGTGGTCGCGATAGCCGCCTAGAAGATATTTGGGGCGACAGAGCAACCCACTAGTATTTATTAAGCAACTTAAATTACACCAACAAAAGGCTGCGTATTGTGCAGCCTTTTGCTTATCTACAAAGCTAGCTTTCTCTGCTTCAAAAAGTATACAAACCTTCATTATCAATAAATAGTATATTCTGTTTCCTAAAGCAGGCTGTTTATCTACTAAATCAAATGCAATAAATTGCACTCCTAGATTGATATAAACCAAATTCAACAACTGGAGTTACACAAAATGTTTGCCAATCAATTACAGCTAGCGCGTGCTCTAGAGTTACCAACACGCCAAGCCATGCTTTACCGTGAACCAGCAGTACAACACTTTTGGAATAGTAACACCGACCTAATTACAAACGCGTGGAGCGAATGGGAAACAACATCAATAGATGGCTCAACGTTTACGCTTGACGATACACTACTTGATAAAAACCTACGCGAAGCAGTAAAGCAAGCATGGGAAGATCCATCAAAAGAGCTGGCCGTAAAAGCGTTATTACACAAAGTAGCGCCTGATGTATTTCAATTTCAATTTTTTGATCCAGAGCGCCTTGCCGTATTACGCGGGTATTTAGAACAAGTATGGAATTCGCAAATTCCTATGCGCCCACCATATGGCATAGTGTTAAATCGCCGTGGTGCAATGCTTGATAGACGATCAGAAGGTTATTTAGCAGCGCCAAGCTTTCAAGCGTTTTATAACGAAATACTAAACACTTACATGCGCCCTATTTCGCGTATGCTGTTCCCGGAGGTTACGGGGTTTGATACACAAACGTTTGGTTTTTCAATTTATTATGAGCCAAACACAGATTCGTCAATTCGCCCACATACCGATGCATCGGCCGTAACGCTTAATATTAACTTAAACTTACCAGGCGAAGAGTTTACAGGGTCAGAAGTTGACTTTTATCACCCGTACACAGGCGACATTAAATCACTTACGTTTAAGCCCGGCACTGCCATGTTACATCGTGGCAATATTGCACACGCAGCAAAGCCTATTACCAGTGGTGAGCGAACTAACTTTGTTTTGTGGTTGTATGGAGAACGCGGGCGATTGCCAGCACAAGGTGCCCCACGCATTCCTATTGATGCTAAACAGCGCTGGATTAACCCTAAAAAGACGAACGACGGCTATGCACCGTTTTAATCGAGTTTTTAACTAAGTTTTTAACTAAGCTTTTAACTAAACAAAAGGCTGCTTAATTTAAGCAGCCTTTTCGTTAGTATCGTTTTAGTTTACGTTTAAAATTTATACGTTGCAGATAGCCTTACACTTCTGGGTGTGCCAGGTTGAACCCAGGCATCAGCAAATGAGTTAGTGTAATAGGTTTCATCAAACAGGTTATCTACTTCTGCACGCAAGCCAATTGCCTTAGTTACATCAACATCTATAAAAGTACGCGCTGTTGTATAGCTTGGTAGCTCAAAATCGGTACCAAAAAAGCCGTTTCGAGAATCTACATAAACTAAACCTGCGCCAAACTTAATTGCTTTGCCATATAACTCGGCTGATTTAACAAGCTGTAAACTAAGTTGATGTTTAGGAATATTTAATAAAGAACTACCCGCTTCAACGGTATAGCCAAAGTTAGCATCAAAAAATGAGTTTTCAATAGTTGCATCAACATACGCATACGATAACCATAGGCTCACATCATGCGTTAGCTCACCGTTTATATCAATCTCTATGCCTTTGCTTTGTGCTTCGCCTATTGCAGCAAAAGTAAATGCAGTGGGATCGTCAACCACCAGCATGTTGTCTTGCTCTACTTTAAACATCGCGATAGTGCCAAATAAAGCGCAATCGTTTAAAGTAAATTTAACTCCCAACTCTGTTGAAGTAGATTGATTTGGTTCAAACCCATCGCCATTTGTATCAGTGCCAGATAAAGGCCTAAAGTTTTCGCCATAAGCGGCATAAACAGATACAAACTCGCTCGCCTCATACACAACACCTAGTTGGGGGCTAACACGTGACTCATTTTGTTTTGATTGAGTATTAGCTAAGCGGTTATTAAGTGTTTGTTCGTAGTCATCAAAACGTATACCAATACGTACATCAAGCTTATCGGTTAGGCTTATTTGGTCTTGAATAAATACACCTAACGACTCTTGCACTTCTAACTTATCGGTATTGGCCGTTGGCGTAGGTAACTCATATGCTCCATATACAGGATTAAAAACATTTATATACTGATCGCCACGTACACGAAGAACAAATTGATCATTTTCGAACTTATCAGAATCAACCCCAATTATTAAACGGTGATCCAACCCTGCAGCCTCTAAATTACCTGTCACCTCTGCTCTAAATACCTGATATTTTGCATTGTAATCACGGTAGCGCCTAAAGCGATTTACTTCGCCATCAATCACGCCATCAAAACCGGTTTCGGTAGCAAACCCTTCCAGCGAGGTATCACGGTAGTTAGCGCCCAGCAATACGCTCCAATTATCATTAAAGTCATGAATAAACTCTAATTGATGGCCAAGTACGTCAGCCTCTATTGGGCCATCACCTGGCTCACCTAAAAAGCGGCTCTGTGGTATTAAACCAAGTTCGCCATCTATGGCTAATACGCCTCTATCAAAAGGGACCTCTTGGTCGCTGTATTCAAGCTCATATATTAGCTGGCTATTATCATTAATATTCCATGTTATTGATGGGCTAAAGCCTTGTTTAGTTGTTTCTATCGTATCGCGAAAGCTTTTTGCGTCTTCATAAAAACCAACCAGTCTAATTGCTACTTCGTCGCTAAGGGGCGTGGTGTAATCTACATCAGCGCGGTAGGTGTCAAAGCTGCCAACGCTTAGCTTTAGCTCGCCGCTTGTATCAAACGTTGGGCGCTTAGTAACGAGATTTACTGTACCGCCAGGTTCACCACGGCCAAATAAAGCAGCACGTGGACCTTTTAACACCTCAACCGATTCAATACCCGACAAATCACGTGAGCCACCAAAACCACGCCCGGCATTAAACCCATTAACAAGGTAATTACTTGGCAAGTTTTCATCGCCTACAAAGCCGCGTAGCGCAAAGCTATTCCAAAGTCCGCCAAAGTCCGCCAAAGTTATTTTGACGCGCTACCGATGCCGATAAATCAAGCGCTTGATTTAAATTTATAGCACCTGCGTTTTCAAGCGCTTCTAAATCTATTTTTAATTCTGATTGCGGAGTTTCTAAAGGGCTAAAATTGCCTTGATAAGCTTGGCGCGAGCCAATCACTGCCAATCTTTCTATAGGGCTATTATTTACGCTGTCATCCTTTGGGGTTTGTTCAGCAGACATAGCGTGGCTGCTAAACAAACTGACTAAGCATGCGCTTAAATAGCTGAGCTTTAGCCCATTTTTATTGGTATTCATTATAAACCTTGTTAATTAGTTGACTCATAAATTTTCTTTTAGCTTAACGCCTGTAACGTCAGGCTCATTCGTTTCATTAAGCATTGTTTTTTTAAAGCTAGGCATACTCTTAAGC
Organism: Pseudoalteromonas sp. NZS100_1; assembly: GCF_015864285.1. Taxonomy (NCBI): domain Bacteria; kingdom Pseudomonadati; phylum Pseudomonadota; class Gammaproteobacteria; order Alteromonadales; family Pseudoalteromonadaceae; genus Pseudoalteromonas; species Pseudoalteromonas sp. NZS100_1. Next base: position 58,371 of record NZ_JADYXN010000012.1, on the reverse strand, counting down.
GCAGCTTTAGGTGGGTTGCCTTTTATAAACAGCCAAGGGTAGTAAAACTCCCTCAAACTTTTATGAAATCCTCGCATACGGTATTCATATCTAAATGCAGCTAAAGCATCAGTGCTCGCCAATCGGGTAAAACTGCGTTGTAGCAAAAGTGGTGGTGAAAACCACGATACAATCCCCGCTAGTTGATACTTTGTGTGCGCTGCATCACGATAAGCATGTGAAAGTTCACCTGCTTTTTCGTCTCCAACTTGCTGAAATGCGTAATACCATTTCCACTCAAACTCGCTTTGCATATCAACATGATCTTTCCACTGTGGATTTGATGCTACAAAAGCATCCATTGTGGTTTTCTTTGGTAAATCCCATGCATCGTTAACCGCCTCACGCTGAGTAAGCACAATGTCCCCGCCTTTTGGTGAGTGAACCGTTTTGTTTATAACTAAATCGCCTAAAATAGGAATAATAAAGGCAACTAACACCCAAAAACCGATTAATGTTGAAGCAACACGCGGCGCACTGTTGGCATTTTTGCCCCACCACACACTGAGCAAAGTCCAAAACGCAATGTAAATTACACATATAAAAGTAACAAACCCCACATCAGCAAGGGCCGAATGACTAAGCAATGTACCTACATAAAATGGCAACATTAAACACACTATTACTGCTATTAACCTTACAGCTATACGCGCCCCCCATAATGCAAAGTACGACTTAGCCGTAGTCACTAATAAGTCATGCCTACCGCTTGTTCGCTCATTAGCAAATAAATCATGAAATAGTAAAATAACTATCAGCGGTGCTAATGCACTAATTACAAATACAAAATCAATTTTACCTGCCTGCGCTAGCTCTGCGTTTTGTGAATCGCTCTCGTAAATTTGCCCCTCTAGGGCAAGTAAATTTAAGCGGTTTTTCCACGGATAAATATCACGCTCGCCTAAAGCAGCAAATGCTAAATTTGAAGGTGCTGAATACGTTAAATGAAAGCTGTAATAGGCAAGCGAACCAGCATCACTGTATTTATTTTGTACGTTAGCTAATTCAGTTAAATCAGCCGTTTTTAAACGCTCAATAGTATGTTGTTGCTGGCTTACTTCACTAAGGCCGCTGAAAACTGCAAACCCCGATATAGCAAATGTACATGCTAGTAGTATCACTAAATATTTTTGGCGAAGTAAAAAACGCCATTCACGAATTAGCTGTGAAAATACATAACTCATACCAAACGCTTCCCTACAAATTTAATACCGCCTAACAGCACTGCAATCCAAATAAATAACTGTAAAAATGCAGGGATACTTCGCTGCGCTCTCACTTGTGCGTTATCTACATTAAAAGTAAAGTTTTGCAGTACTTGCCAATTTTGTGCACTTACACGAGCTTGCTTAGTCGCTTCGGTACTGGCATTGCGGTTCATATCGTCTTGGTAGCTAAGCTTTTCTACATGAACTTTGTTAAGCCCTTGCACAAAATCAAAACGCAACTGTTCGGTTTCACGCAAAAAGCGGTGATGAGTTTCAATACTCGTTCCTACTACAATCATCGATAACGACCGAATAGCCACCATAGGTGAAACCCAGCCAAAATAACGAGATACCTTCGTTTGTTTAAGCTCAGCTTGCATACGTTGCTCGGCAAATTTGTTTAGTACGTTAGTCAATTTTGCTTCAGATTCGCTGGCTACTAATCCTCTAAAATTAATCGGTAGCTCATCTATACTTTTAACGTTGTACTTTTTAAGAAGTGATTGTTTAAATTGCATAAAGGCAGGGTCGTTTGCGTTATGGCCGTCGCCTAATTTTCTAAGTTGTGCTTTTACAGCAAAGTCTGTTTCTATTTTACCGGCAGATGGCACAGCCGTTGAGGCACTGGTACTTGCTACGCGTGGCATAACAATACACAGTAAAATCCACACAAAGGCAAGTGCGGTAAAGCTACCACTGTTTTTACTAAACACGCTCGATGCCAGTAAAATCAGTAATACCCACACAGTTAAATATAAAGCGTAGCCAACAACAAAACTTACAACTGCCAGTAAGCTTTCGCCCGCAGCAACCGTAAATAAAGCCGATACCGTAAGCGGAGTTAAAATTAAGCCCACAACAGAAAGTAGCGCCAATCCTTTACCTGCAATTAGCGTTACACCCGATGTACCTTGCGATAACAAATACGAAAGCGTTTGCAATTCGCGCTCTCGGCTAATACCGCTGTAGCCAATTAATATTAATAATAAAGGTGCGAGTGTTTGCACAATAAATGCAGGCGTTAAACTGCCTAATTTAGTTAATGCAGTCCCTTGGCGACTATCTGCAAACATTGCGCTGTTATGTCTGTGCCCTTCTAAAAATATAGAGTTGCCTGTATAAGCGTCAATACCAGGGTCTAACGTACTAAGTGGCGAAGGCGTTCTAAACGCATAATGCCCGTAATGCACCATTCTGTGTGGATGGCGGTCAGGTTGATCAACAAAGCTTTTATCGCTTGTTGTTTGTAACTCATGGCGAGTATGGCTTAGCTCCATCATGGTAATAGCCGTTACAATTACCGAAGCAAGCGTGAGCACCAAACCTATAGCAAGCACGGTCATTGCTATTTTTGAGCGTAGCCAATAACGCCACTCATCTTTGGCAACAATCACCACCTTTGAAAAGTTATTTATACTCATTAAGCACCTCTTTTAGCGTGATGCCCAAACGCAGCGTGTACTTGCTCGGTATCAATACGCCCACTTTGGGGCGCATCAAACTCACCCACCAGCTCACCGTTTTTAAGTAAACCAATTCGATTAGCGACTTGGCAGGCACCGTATACATCGTGGGTAACCATTAAAATAGTCGCACCAGTTAATGCAAGTTCACGTACAAGTTGATTAAATTCATCAATAGCAACAGGATCAAGGCCAGAGGTTGGCTCATCAAGTAAAAAAATGGGTGCTTCACGCAGTATCGCAAGTGCAATTGCTGTTTTTTGCCTCATGCCTTTTGAATAAGTTTGCATGTGGCGATCCCATGCATCGTGTTGCAGTGCAACACGATTAAAAGCCACGTTAATTTGCTCATCTGATTTTTTAATATCAGCAAGTGATAAAAAATATTCAACATTTTCACGAGCAGTTAAATGCGGATATAACGTAGCCGACTCTGGCAAATACGCTGTTTTACCTCGAACGAAATCAAGCGCTTTACTCACCTCTTTACCCGCTACTTTTACAGAGCCTTGCGTTGGTTTATTAAAACCAAGTAACGTTTTTAACGTGGTTGATTTACCCGCACCATTACCACCGAGTAGCGCATAAACCTCACCTGAGGCCACACTAAAGCTTAAGTTTTTTAAAATAGCGTTATTTTTAATACTAAAATTTAAAGAACTCACTTCAATCATCGCATCACTTAGGACGGCGTCTGCATTGCTAAGTTGTTTATCAAAAGTTTTAGGGGCAATTGTTGGTGTTTTATTAATCGCGGTAGGTGTTGTCACACTCAAACTCTATTTAGGGAAGTTATATGAAAGTTAATGTTATACTATATCAAATAATAATTGCAACAATATAACATCATCACAGTTAACAAATAAGATAATTATGGTTACTTAGCTAATAGGTTATTACTTTGGAAGTAAAAATTAAAGCAACTTAAAATAGCGCCTTTTATGTGAAATTTAGGATGATGTTATGTTTTTAATTTACGATTTAACGTAAATTAAAAACCAAGCATAAAGGTTTAATTTTTTTAGCTTTTTCATGCTAACGCCTTTGGTGAAATCTTATGTTGGGTAAGTTGGTAATTTTAAAAAATGTGCTATCATTTTATTATCCATATCATAAAAATAAGCGCTAACATGTTGTTCCGAGGTACAATTGCCATTGCAATATTGGTATTTTCTGCTGCTAATAAAAGCTATGCAAATGAAATAGACGTACAATTTAGTGGTTTTGCATCCTTAACACTCAGTTACACTGACGATTCAGATATCGGCTTTGCATCAAATTATTTAAACGAAAACGATACCGGTTTTTCAGCAACGCGTGATTCAATTTTAGGTGGGCAAGCTAATATCACATTGTCAAAAAATTGGGACTCTGTGGTTCAAGTAGTAGTACAAGATCATAGCTTCAAAAGTCTTGATAACTTTTTAGAACTCGCTTTTATTCGTTATCGCCCCTCGCGCCATTGGGCTATTCGTGCTGGCAGGCTAAACAGCGACCTTTACTTACTCTCTGAATATCCTTATGTAGGATACGCCTATTTGTGGATCCGCCCTCCTCATGAATACTACTCTTTTGCAAACATTGCAGGAAATTACGACGGTGTAGATATTGAATACAGTAAAGCTATTGATGAAGGTTTTTTACGTTTAAAGCTCGCTTATGGTAATTCCACTGCAAAGTTACAAGCATATAATAAAGATTTCTTTATCGATTTTGATAATTTAACAACTCTTAGTGCAACCTATTCTCTAGATAAATGGACTATGCGCTTTTCGCTTTCAAAATCTGATTTTGGTGACAATAAATTAGATTCGCTGGATGAGTTTTTATCCTTTCTTGACGCTGTACCACAAAGTATATGGCCACAAGCACAAACGATATCTAACAAATTTAATACCAAAGGCCACAGTATAGAATACGCGGCGTTTGGACTAACCTACGATCATAATAATTGGCTTATTCAATCTGAAGTAGGTATTTCGGAATCCGATTGGATAATAGCTCCATCAGTACTCAATACTTATATTAGCGCTGGTTATAGGGTAAACAATGCAATATTTTACACGAGCTTTTCTGCAGCAAAAAATCGTCACGATGTTATACAAGTAAACGAACCTGTTTTTTCACCAGGCGTACCCGATCAAATTTCAGAACCAATACAACAGCTAGCACTTGCAACACAAGCTGCTATTAAGGTGCCTTATGTTCATCAGCATTCAATTAACATAGGTGTAAAATGGCAACTATCGGAGCGATTAGCGCTAAAAGCTCAACTAGACCGCTTTGATATAAAGCCCGAAGGTGCGGGTTTATGGAGTCTTAGTAATCCTGCCGATGTAGACAAAGGCCACAAAGTACATATGCTAAGCTTGAACGCTAGTATGGTGTTTTAACAATGATGAGCTATCGTAACTCACTCCTTTATGTGTTGCTGCCGCTTTGCCTGCTTCTTGTTAGTGTTAATGCCAAACCTACAGAGTTTGTAGTGGTGGTAAATAAAAACAATACAATTAATGCTTTATCCAAACGCGAAGTTATTGATATTTATATGGGTCGCTATTTAACGTTTCCTGATGGTGAAACCTCTAAGCCACTTGATTTACCGGCGCAATCAACATTAAAAAATGATTTTTACCTGCAACTGGTCAACAAAAATGAGCAAAAAATTAATGCTTATTGGGCAAGGTTATTATTTTCAGGACGCGCAAAGCCCCCTTCACCATCAACATCCGTTGAAGATGCGTTAAACAAAATCGCTGCGTCACAATTTGCAATTGGTTATATTCCTCAATCGCAAGTTACAGACGCAGTAAAAGTGGTATACACATTTGATAAAAATTAGCCAAGCACTCTACGTACGCGTTGCTCTATCAATCGCTATTGTCGCCATTGTAGTTACATTAGTATCGTCAACACTTTCTTATTACTCGGGTCTTAAAGAAAAGAAAAACACCAATTACCTACTCGTGCAGCAGTTAGCTCAAACAATGGGAAAAACAGCCGCCATAGCAGCCTACCTAAACGACCGTGAATTAAGCCAAGAAATTATTAATGGCTTGCTAAGTAATGATCTAGTGCAAGGCGCAAGCTTAGAAGGAGAAGTAAACCCAAAAGGAGAAATGGATTTATTTATTGCAAGTGGCTCTACTAACAAGAAAAAAGAAGCTGTTTTAATTAAATTAGTTCACCCCTTTATAGAAGACACTTTTATAGGTGTACTGGCCATATACCCCGACGATAACTTTATTGAACAACAAGCACAGTCATCACTTAGAAAAGAATTTATTTTAATGCTGATTCAATCAATCGTCATCGCTTTTTTTGTGTCACTAGTAGTACGCAAATGGCTCACTCAGCCTATTCAAAACCTAACAGACAGCTTTGCGACAATTGATCCGACCAACCCCGAAACCATGACAATGCTAGAGTTTAAGCAAGGTAAGCGAGACGAAATAAGCAGGCTAACGCAAGGTATAAATGCCTTAATGCATGAGTTAAAGCTAGCCATTAGTAATGAGCAATCCCTTCGTAAAAAAACTCAAGAACTAGAAGCTAAATTTAGACTTATTTTTGAACAAGCCAGCGCCGGTATTTGTTTATTAGATGACAAAAATATTATCACCACCTTTAATCCCGCGTTTAAACATTACTTTACCGTACCCGGCGAAGAAGAATTATCATCCTTGCACTTTCCTGCTCTATTAAATAACGTTGATGAATTACAAAGCCTGCTTGCAGATATTCGTTGTGATAAAAACCCACCACAAGCAACCCTAGATATAGAGTGCAAAGTGGGCTATAAAACCATTTGGTTGCACTGCTTATTTGTAAGACTAACAGAGCAACGTGAAACAAAGCGAAGCGCTCATCAAGAACATTTCGTTGAAGTAATTTTACATGATGTAACTGAGCGCGCCGAACGCGAATTTCAAACTCGCTTTGAAGCCGATCACGACCCACTTACCGACCTACTTAATCGTCGAGCCGGCGAAAAACGCCTTAAAAAAGCACTGCGCGAGTGCATTAAACACAATCAGCACCTAGTACTAATGATGATTGATTTAGATAAGTTTAAACCCATTAACGACACCTACGGCCACGAAGCCGGTGATAAAGTACTTATTGAAATAGCACATCGATTTAAAAAGCACTTTAACCAAGAAACCGACATATGTATCCGCCTAGGCGGTGACGAGTTTATAGTTGCAAGGCAGGTTAATACCTACAACAAAGCAGCATCGCGTGAGCAATCAATCGCTTTGCTAAACGAGTTACAACAAGACATTTATATTTCACAAAATAAAACATGCGCAGTGGGTGCAAGTATTGGTATTGCAGTCGGCCCTAATGATGGTGAAGAGCTACTCGAATTAATGATCAATGGTGACAAAATGCTCTACCACGTAAAAGAAACAGGCCGAGGGCAAATTGCATTTTATGACGAGTTTAAAAAGTAAGATGGTTAATTGAGCTCTTTCAACGCAGTTAGCACTAAAAATGGCTACTAGAGAGTGATTTATAAGCAGAGCCAAGGTTATTTAAGCCCAATTTTTAAAGAACATTGAACAATAAACTTTTCAATTGTTAGAATGCCCCCCTATTTTCCTATCAAGAGATACAATGGCAAACTTCAATACTCATCTTAATACTGCCGTAATCATCACAGGCTTAACCTCAGCCACCTTATTATCTGCAGGACATATTGAATTAAAGGGCGCACTCTGGTTATGGTTTTTAGGCTCAATCGGCGGCTTATTACCAGACATAGATTCAGATAACTCAACATCACTCGATACTATTTTTAACTTATTCGCACTCAGCGCTGTATTACTGGTACTGAATTACATAACCACCGAGCTCATTATTGAAATTAGTTTTATCGAGTTAATCGTAGTGCCGTTATTGGTTTACGGATTTATGAAATATATTATTAGACCCATTTTTGAATGGATCACAGTACATAGAGGTAGTTGCCACTCTTTACTGTTTATACTGTTATGCGCGCTATTAACAACTCAAGTAACATGGAAACTGAATGACCAATCAACCACACAAGCAGCCGTTTTTGCCTGGTTAACGGGTGGATTTATTTTACTCGGCGGATTAATTCATTTATTGCTGGACGAAATTTACAGTGTAGATTTAAGTAATGTCACCATTAAACGCTCTTTCGGTACCGCTTTAAAAATAGCTGACTTCGATAATAAACTAATTACGCTAGCGTCGGTTATTGCCATTGCAGGTTTAATCTATGTTGCGCCCCCTACAGCACAAACTATCACAGCGTTAAGTGATTGGTCTCACTTTATATTTCTATCTTAACAAAGTAGGTTTTAAGGCCTTTTACAGCATTGCCTGACTACAATAAGTGGCTTTTTCAAAGTCGCTTATGTCCATTGCTAGAATACGTGTAAAATGCCCTCTTAGTAATCTAAAAGTTAATTCACAAAGAGGGTGTGAGACCCTGCGCTTTTAGAGGCATAAATGGCTTAAATCACAGCGACTTTGACGATTTAAGTTTTAATTAAAATCCGTAGCTTGAGCCTATTTGTTATTAATTATTACTTTTGTAGGTTTGAGTGAAATAATTAAATAGCTTTACCTGTCTTCTACCCAAGTATGCGAGCTATTAAAGTTTTTTAAAGCATAAAATATAAAATTATAAGAGGTAAATAATGGAATTTACGAATAAACGCACCATCCTAATTTCAGCATCTTTATTGTTAGTATTGGCAATATCTCAGGCTATTTCTTCTGCCCTTTATAGTGCAGAAATTAGCTTTTCAAGGCAGTTTTCATGGGGGCTAGAAGCACTAGTATTTACTGTGCTTGCTGCCTTTGCTGGTACAGCAATGGTACAAGCAAAACATTCTCAACTAGGCTGGTCGGCTATCGCCTTTAGTGCGGTACTTAACCTAGTACAGGTAAGTATTGGCCTTACATTGTTTTCTACATTTGGAAAAGTAGCGGGTGCCTTAGAAGGCGCACAACCTTTAATTAGTGGCGTGGTTTCTTTGTCATTCATGATTTACTACGCAGCTAAATTATTATTGGGATTAGCAGCACTTGTGTTTGGCCTGTCTTACTTAGCAAAAGGTGGCAAAGCCATTGGCGGACTTACAGCACTAGCAGGCGGAGTTGCAATGCTTGCCAATGGTATTTTAATTACCTTTGGCCGTGATGGATTTCTTCCATCAGCTGTTGCTGGCGCTTCAGGCATGATTGCAACGTTACTTTTAGCGATATGTTTGATTAGTCTTTACCGTAAACAAGACTAAGGTTTAATACCTTATAAGTAAGGTATTTACTTTAATAAGTTATAGACATCGGCGTGTATTAGAGTGCTAATTCGCCGATGTTTTTCGTTTAAAGTGATGAAATTTAAAGTGCCAGCCACCTTAATAAGTTTTCACAAAGAGGCTATGAGGCGCTGCGCTTTTAGAGGGGATAATAGCTTGAATTAAAAATTTTTAACCAATTGATGTATGATGTCAAGATTTGACCCCTTTGACTTTCATAATTGAACTCCGAAAAATAATTTCTACTTCAGTGTAGAGGTTTCTTGTTAGAGCTGCTCGTAACCAGTCGTATGTCTTTTTTTAATAACTTGAATACTTTCGCCATACAACCCCATCACACTGGTAAAATCCACTTCAACTTCTGGTTTTATTATCTCAAGTAAGAATTTATTATCATTATTTGAGTAACTAATTAATTTCCCGTAATTTTTTAATCGTTTCAAACTAATCTTAGTCTTTGCAAAGCTTGGGAAGCGCTCTAAAAAGTCGTTTAGTTCAATAATGATTTGGTCGGTTAATTTAATACAACGCTCAGTAATATCTATCAATGTGACTAATCCAGAGCTTCCAAAAGCAGCTTCGGCATCCTTGAATGAAATCTTAAGAGATGCATCTTTTCCATAAGTGTTTAGTATTGATTGTTTAAATGCTTCATTAACTTCGTTTCGTTTTTCCCACATTTGTAAAAGTGCATTGTAATTACTTACCATGGCACTAATTCTTGAAATTTGAGACCACTTATTTTCTGTAGAAACGGCATCCTCTTTCGACGGAACTATAAAAGCTAGATTTTGGTAGTTTTCTGCTACAGGTTCAGACTTGAAAATTATACTCGGGATCGACATCAACCTTTGCAGAGGATGACTATTTAGATCTTTATGGTAGTTTCCTTTTATTGATGTCAGTGATGCTCTGGCTCTTTCAATATCAAGTGTCCACTTATTAGCTGCACTCAGTTTTTCTTTTTCAAGGACAAAATGGACTAAACTGGACTAAACTAGACAGCCACTTTAATTGAGAAAATGGACTAAACTAGACAGCCACTTTAATTGAACAAACAAAACTATACCAAAAAATTCGCTCTTCAAGTTCAAAATTTATCTTTTATGAGTGGGTCACTTTATTTCATCCGTTAAATAAGTACCGACTAAACTAGACAGCCACTTTAATTGAACAAACAAAACTATGCCAAATGAACAAACAAAACTATGCCAAAAAATTCGCTCTTCAAGTTCAAAATTTATCTTTTATGAGTGGGTCACTTTATTTCATCCGTTAAATAAGTAATTAGCCCTATTAAAGCTAAATTACACGCATGAAAATAACAGCATAATGCAGTTGTGATTTATTACTGAATAGTTTTACTGAGTAGCTTAAGTTTTATGCAAGTAGCTTTTCGCAATTGCTAATATTTGATCGCCGTTTACGCTTTAAATTTTCACAGTAACTTGCTTGTGAAGTGGGTCTGCCTACTGCACCATGAAATACGCGCGTAAATTGCGTAGTCAGTTTTAGCCAGTTCTCTGGGGATATATTAAGCCTTTCTAACAAAGGAAGGTTCATATTATCAATATGCCCACGCTTATCCTCTCGTATTATTCGCCCTGTTAGCTCAACAAGTTCAAGGTACGATTTAAGCTCAAACGGCAGCCCTTTGGGCATAATCTGACGAGGCATACCAGCAAAACGTAGTAACTGTTTAGCCTGTTTACCTTCTGCTGCGCATTTTAAACGCTTTTGTACACTGGTATGGTCTGACTCTTCTGGTGTGTTAGTCATTTTAGCTCTAATGGGATTTAAATCGACATAGGCCATACAGGCCGCAAGTGCTGCTTCATCTAGTAATGCCTGCGATTTGAATCGGCCCTCCCAGAATCGTCCTGTGCAGTTATCTTCTTTATTTGCTCTGCGCGCAATGTCTTCATTTAAGAGCCGCATAAACCAGCTGATACTTGATAAGCGTTCGCGGTATTGCTTAACCGTTTGGTTGAAAAAGATGAGCTCAACTTTACTTAACTTTTCACCTTGTACATACTTCTGCGTTAACACTGTGCCTTTACACAGTTTATGCCAGCGGATAACAATCGCTTTATCATTTAGTCTATTCGCTTTTTTATCATCTACATACAGGACTAAATGGGTGTGATTACTCATTACGGCGTAAGCACACACATCAATACAAAATACCTTAGCTAATTCAAGCAGCTTATCTTCAACCCACCCTCGTCGATGCTCAAAAGATTGACCAGTAAAACGGTCTTCTCCACATAAAAATGCACGACGAACACAGCGTGAAATACAGTGGTAGTACTTTGTATCAACCAAACTTACTTGACGCTTTCTTGCAATTGCCATAAGACACCCTGCCTGTTTTTTGCACTGAACAAAGGCTAGCCTCTAACTTCGAAAAGCGCAAAATTTAGGGTGGGTGTCTTGTTAATTTGTTTCTTGGAGCCAGTAAAGTCACAACTTTCAAAACTACAGTTTCTTAAATATGCAGAATCAAAAATACAATAGCGAAAATCTACGTTTTTAAACGTAATTTTTAATGCTACTAGCCGTTCGAATAACGTATTGATGAATTTACCTTCACTTATCGTTGTATCAAATTTTTTGTCGGTAAATTTTACTCTATTGCTATCTTTTAAAGTCATAAACTCAACTTGGTGATTATAGTGAAATGTATCGCTAACAGCTTATTGCAAAATTTAGGATGGGTGTCACTGTTAATTCTTTTCTGCTCGTTTTTCGCACTAACTGAAACGTAGCCTTAAATTTTAAAAAGATCAAAATTTAGGATGGGTGTCACTGTTAATTCGATCAGGAGTTGCTGGCGCTTCAGGCATGATTGCAACGTTACTTTTAGCGATATGCTTAATAAGCCTTTACCGCAAACAAAACTAAGGCTTAATACCTTTCAAGTAAGCTATTCATTTGAATAAAGTATAAACATCGGCGTGTATTAGATATTCTAATTCGCCGATGTTTTATGTTTAAAGCATTCGCCTAGCGTACCTCAAGTTAATGCCTACTTTCGTAAACTAAGATTAATTCACAAAGAGGATATGAGGCGCTGCGCTTTTAGAGGGTAAAAATAGCTAATATCAAAACCTTTTAACCAATTTATGTTCTGATGTATGAAGTCAACATTTGACCCCTTTAGATTCTTATTTCCCTAATTAATACCTTTATATTCAATAGCATTGAAGATATCTTCCCATTTCATAGCAAAAACTTTAACACCTTCAACGTTGTCGATTACATTCTGCATTTCACTTAAATACCAGCCTTTAGACAAAAATAACTCTGAAGTAAGAACTATCAATATTTTGTTTTTAAAACCACTTTTCTCAAGGAACTTTGCTTGCCTTATAAGCTGAGTACCAGCGCTTGTAAATTTACTTCCAATTTTATTTTCGATTAACACGATTGTATTTTCGCTTTTAGAAAACGAAAGTAAATCTGCAGGCATCTGCCCCCATATATCTACAGTTTCTGAATCTGAAAAAAGAGGATATTCACAATAAAATGGGGTTGAGCAATTAATATATTCTGAAGAACAAAGTTTGTCAGATAAATATGGAATTGAATAAAGGTTAACACTACCCCAGTCAATAGAGCTATTTGCATGATGATAGGCCAATAACGAGCTCAACTCTGTCTCATTACTCGCTTTAAGACCTGTAATTGGATCTACCATTTCATTAGGAATACTTTGGATGAATTTTCTTTTTGTTGTCAATTGAAGACTCCTTGCCTTAAAAATTAATCGTTCAGTAGATTAATTCTTTATTTCCTCTGAGGTTAATCTCAAAAACATTAAATGTAAAAGGCTGCTTAATTTAAGCAGCCTTTTTAATAGCCTGTAGAACATGGACAACTTATAAAATTGCCCAATCTAAAGTCTCTTGCTAGTTTTGCGTATTCTCAATAGGCCAATCTTTATGGAACAGACCAACTAGACAGCCACATTTATTGAACAAACAAAACTGTGACACTAAATTTGCTCTTCAAGTTCAAAATTTATCTTTTATTGCTGGGTACTTTATTTCATCCGTTAAATAAGTAATTAGCCCTATTAAACCTAAATTACACGCATGAAAATAACTGCATAATACAGTTGTGATTTATTACTGAATAGTTTTACTGAGTAGCTTAAATTTTATGCGAGTAGCTTTTCGTAATTGCTGATATTTTCTTGTCGTGACGCATACTGAGTAAATTGCACCTTTGGTTGATAGTTAATTGTTTACAATGTATCTTGGCTAGGTATTTATTGAATAGAGCTATTTTTTTAAAGAAGTTTTATTGCTCTATTCAGATTTAAAATATTGACTTTAATTATTAATATAAATTAACAGCGAGTAGTTGAAATTATAAAAAATCGCTGTTAATTAATGATTTATGTCAGATGGAATAGAAAAATTAATGGAAGAAATAAAAAGGATAAAAAAGAAATAGAGGATTTTCTTATATGGAAATAATTACAACATCTAAACATCCGGGATACTATATGATAAACAAGCAAAAAAATTATTCAATGCTATATAAAGCATTAATTATCGCTCTACCAATACTTACAGCTACTTTTACAAGTAATGTAATAGCGGCTACAAATAAAGTTAACGTTGATGTTAATTTAGATACTAAACATCGTATCGGTAATATTCAAAGTTTCAATCGTGAAAAGTTTATTTCGTTACATTCAGCACCAACTGAAAATGATTGGAATGATGATAGCAAAGGTAATAATGAATTAGATGATTTGATCGGAAAATTCATCAAAGGTTACGACGTATATTTTGGTCGTGATACAGGGTATATGAAAAACCAACTTTTTGGTCAAGCACAAGATAACATCCGTTCAGGTTTTATTGACGAATCAACCGCAACAACTCTAGGGAAAGCAGCAGTAAATACCTTTGAAAAAAGCACTCAGACCAGATTCGTTAATGGTAGACGTTTTAAAAATAGATCAGAAAATATGGTTGTTGCAGGTCAAGTTCACCCGTATTATCCTGATGGTACTAACATTGGCAATACTGGTTGGGCTTTCTCACAAACAGATACAGCGCAAGAGCCACTTGGTACTGCAACAGGTCACTATATGGGCCAGTTCTTAAAAAATTACTTTGCGCAAAGTAATACTGCAGTAGGTCATCCAAAACCTGCGTTTATAGAGGTAGTTAACGAACCTCTTTACGATCTTAATATCGATCCTAAAGATGGCAGAGCAAAAGCTCCTATTTCTGATATTTTTAGTTACCACACCAGTGTCGCTAAAGAAGTTCGTAAAACAAATAACGAAAAGTTAAATAAAGGCGTTAAAATTGCTGGATATACCACAGCATTCCCTAATTATGATTGGGATAACTTCCAACGCTGGGAAGACAACGATAAATTATTTATCGACACGGCAGGCAAAGATATGGATGTTTTTTCAATTCATTTATATGATTTTCCTACTCACCCACGCGGCGAAGAATATAGACGTGGTAGTAATGTTGAAGCAACCCTTGATATGTTAGAGCAATATTCAACGATTAAGTTTGGTCGAGTTAAACCATTATTAATCTCTGAATATGGTGCTTCGGTGCATGCATTACGTAATAAACCATGGACGCATGTTCGCGATGCTGAAAAATTACGTGGTTATAATGCGTTATTAACACAATTTTTAGAACGCCCTAATGTTATTGCTAAAGCTATCCCATTTATTCCAGTGAAAGCTGAATGGGGTAGACATGGTGATACCGGTTACCCATATGAAAACCGTTTAATGCGTCAAAATTTTGAGAAAGCAGGTCAAACAGGTACACAATGGGTATACACTGATTTAGTGAAGTTTTATCAATTATGGTCGAATGTTCGAGGTACGCATGTTGATAGTTGGGCATCAGATTTAGATATAATGGTTGATGCGTATGTGCAAAATAATAAAGCACACATCATCATGACGAGTTTAGAGTTTGAAGATACTGATGTTTCATTGAAAGCATTGGGTATTACGGGTAACTCGGTTAAATCAGTTCAAATAAAAACGTTATCTTACGATAATAATAACCATGCGTTATTGGAAACTAAAAACCTAACGAGTGTGCCAGGTACCGTATTTTTACCGAAAGAAAGTACTAAGATTATGACCATTACTTATCAAAACAAGATAAACATTGATAAAGTAAATCAAGAAACAAAGTATTACGCAACAACTTATAAAAAGCCGATTAAGGCGAATAGTAGTCTATTATTTAATATTAAAAATGTTGAAGTGGGAGCCCAAGGTGAAGCTGTATTACGCTTAGGTATGGGCCGTGCTCATGGTAAGTCTCTTGTTCCAGTTGTAAAAGTGAATGGTGTTACGGTAACAGTGCCAAAAGACTTTAGAGGATATGACCAAAAAAACGGTAAAACCCGTAACGGACGTGCAAGTTTCTTTGGCGTGATTGAAATCCCTGTACCTCATGACATTTTACAAGGCAGTAACTGGATTAATGTCACCTTTAATGATGCGGGTGGTTTTGCCACAAGTGCAGCTTTACAAGTAATAAACTCAGACGAGAGTATTACGCGTAGACTTTAAATTTCTATTATAAGCAGTTGAGGTAAGTAGTTTAAATAAGCTTTTACTGAACATTAAAATGGTATTCATAAATTATGAATACCATTTTGTTGTTTGTAATACTTACTAAATGCATAACTAGTCGTTAACGCATAAAAAAACTTAAGCATTAATTTTTGAATAAAAAATTTAGATTGGGTGTCTTGTTAATTTTAAGCAGCTTATCTTCAACCCACCCTCGTCGATGCTCGTAAGATTGACCAGTAAAACGGTCTTCTCCACATAAAAATGCGCGACGAACACAGCGTGAAATACAGTGATAGTACTTTGTATCAACCAAACTTACTTGACGCTTTCTTGCAATTGCCATAAGACACCCTGCCTGTTTTTTGCACAAACCAACTAAATTACACGCATGAAAATAACTGCATAATGCAGTTGTGATTTATTACTGAATAGTTTTACTGATTAGCTTACGTTTTATGCGAGTAGCTTTTCGCAGTTGCTAATATTTGATCGCCGTTTCCGCTTTAAGTTTTCACAGTAACTTGCTTGTGAAGTGGGCCTACCTACTGCACCATGGAATACTCGCGTAAATTGCGTGGTGAGTTTTAACCAGTTTTCTGGGGATATATTAATTCTTTCTAGCAAAGGAAGGTTCATACTATCAATGTGCCCGCGTTTATCCTCTCGTATTATTCGCCCTGTTAACTCAACAAGTTCAAGGTACGACTTAAGCTCAAACGGCAGCCCTTTGGGCATAATCTGACGAGGCATACCAGCAAAACGTAGTAACTGTTTTGGTTGTTTACTTTCTTCTGCGTGTGTTATGCGTTGTTGGACACTTGTATGATCTGATTCTTCGGGCGTTTCTGCCATGTTTGCTCTGATGGGGTTTAAATCAACATACGCCATGCAGGCCGCAAGTGCTGCTTCATCTAGTAATGCTTGCGATTTGAATCTTCCCTCCCAGAACCTCCCTGTGCAGTTATCTTCTTTATTTGCTCTGCGCGCAATGTCTTCATTTAACAAACGCATAAACCAGCTAATACTTGCTAGACGTTCACGGTATTGTTTAACCGTTTGATTGAAAAAGATGAGTTCAACTTTACTTAGCTTTTCACCTTGTACATATTTTTGCGTTAACAATGTGCCTTTACAAAGCTTATGCCAACGAATAACAATCGCTTTATCATTTAGCCTATTCGCTTTTTTATCATCAACATACAATACTAAATGGGTGTGATTACTCATTACGGCATAAGCACATACATCAATACAAAATACTTTAGCTAACTCAAGCAGCTTATCTTCAACCCACCCTCGTCGATGCTCGAAAGATTGACCAGTAAAACGGTCTTCCCCACATAAAAATGCACGACGAACGCACCGTGAAATACAGTGATAGTATTTTGTATCAACCAAACTTACTTGACGCTTTCTTGCAATTGCCATAAGACACCCTGCTTGTTTTTTACACTAAACAAAGGCTAGCCTCTAACTTCGAAAAGTGCAAAATTTAGATTGGGTGTCTTGTTAATTCTGGTTGGTACATGGCAATGATGTCAGCAATGCAATCAAATCCTGTTTTTAAAGAAACATATCAGCGGTTATTAGCCGCAGGGAAACCTAAAAAAGTTGCCATTATTGCATGCATTAGAAAGATGATTGTTATCTTAAATTCAATGCTAAGAGATGGTGTTTTATGGGAAGCGCCAAAAGTTATAAATTAACTATTGACGCCATAGTCTCTTGTTAGGCGCTCGCTCCTTACACTTGAACGGCATCTGGCACATCGTAAATATTTGCAGTTATTTCACTCATTAAACGGTGATCTAAAAGAACTTGAAGGATAGTGCTTGTTGTGTCAGCACAAGGTACAATAGTATTATTTGCTAAATCAAAGTTAAGCCCCCAACCTCTAGCGGTATTTACAGCCATTAATTTTGTTATAAAATTGGGGCTCGTATAGACCTCTTTTACCTCAATAACTCCCATTCGGCGTAACTGCATTGAATTAGTACCAACATATTCAATGATAGGCTGTAAATCAGAGAATAAATTACTAAATGAAGGATTTTGCTGTAGTTGAGTAAATGCTTGTGAGTATGCCTCACGATATTTCATAGATGATTCGAAACCGCGCTTATTCGCTATAAATGCAACATTATTAATAACGTAAAAATCAAAGTTCTTTTCGATCGAGAAACTATTATCTACTACACCTGATAGTTCGCCATTCGTAAACACCATATTAATATACTTATTAGGATATGAAGTTTTCCAAGTAGATGTAGATCTTTTCACAGCATATACGGTTACACCATTTGCTATGTATTTAACTACGTAGCCATTAGCACCTTTTAAATCATTGCTATCATTTATTCGATGCTCTGGTTCTAACCGATCAACTAATACCTTCAAATTTGAAAAATTTGTTGTTGTAGAATCTAGAGTTAAACAACTGTTTTCATTTGTCTGAGCAATATAAGAATATGGAGAGTGTTCTGTAATTCTCTCTATTTCCGTATTTACAAACGTTTTAAATTGTCGATTAAGATCCGTTTCCGTTTGAACATAAAAAGTTCTAAATTTTTCCTGTGACCTACTGTTTTTAAAAATCCATAAATGAGGTGTTGCATTGGCAAAGTCAAATGCTCTTAATAATTGAAACTCAGCATCCATTAGCTTATATCCTTTGAAATGTAAAAATCTTGAATTGATTGAAACTTATAATTACCTCGGGTTAGAGCTCCTTTCTTCATTACTCGAACATCCCTTTCTTGACCATTTATTACAATTTTTGCTTCATATAACTTCCAACCAAACATTAATAAAATCGGGTTCATTATTATTTGACCTGACTTATAAGTAATTGCAAACATCCATAGTAAAAATACCACGAACCCTAACATTTTCTCAGGAGCGTCATAACTTATCCCCATAAATGAAACTACGTAAGGAAACACGTAATTTATAATGTCATTCGGAATTGTTTTTGAGCTTTTGACTTCGCCATCGAATGGGTAATCAATTTTTTTCAAAGACATGTTTGAAATAATTACTGAAATAATGCTGATAACAATGAAAACAATTGAAAAATATCGGTGTTGAAACGGGTTAAATAAGCAATTATCTATGTCAGAAAAATCGCAAAATGAATTGCTCCACCATGATATAGGAATGTCTTGTACTGCTAGAATTAATGCTAGTGGCAAGTACGACCCTAAAAAAATTATAAATCCAGATGTAAGTTTAAACTGCATATATTAAGACCATGTTGATATCCCTGGAGAATGTATAAGACGTACCAAATCGCATACTGTTTTGCATCAGTGCTTGTCTAAGTTCGACTGCATACTATTGTTAAGCCCATTTTTTAACCTAGTTCCCGAAGTAACTTAGCAGCTTTAGTTAGCTCCTTACTCATGCGTTTAGTATCTTTTAGTGAGTCGTGTGAAAAGGTGCGAATTAGGCCAAGTGCAATACTAATGAGCAGCAGAATATTTGAGGCTAACGGCACAACTTCTGAAAATACCAACTTAGGTAAATTCGCTGGGGATTTTTCTGCTGTAGCCTTTATGGTCGAAACGTCCTGCTCAATTTTAGACGAAACCCCTTCTGAGCTGTCAGCTATCTCAGCCCCAATCCAATAAAGAAGTGGAATTGAAATAAGGCTCAACATAAACAGCACAATTACAAATTTACGCGATACTACTAAGGCTCTTCGCTTAGCTGGCGGAGACAAAGACAAGAGCTGCTCAATTGTATACTCAATTTTTTTAGCTGCTTCTTGGATTTGCCTGATAATTGGTAGCGACTCTCTTGTTACTTTGTTTTCAGGGTATTTATCGTAAAGCTCTTTTATATTTTTTTGTAACCCCGATGTTCTATTATTAATTATCAGCTGTGCAGCTTTTAGATGAGATTCATAAATATTATTGGTGTTTTTCTCTGCCCGAACAAACTCCCAAAAATCTTGCAGATTAATTTCCGATATTTTCTCCTTTGCTTTCACGATGCTTTCGCTTATCCATTGATAATTAAGATAACCGCTCGCCCCTTCTGGTTCTATTAGCGTCTCAACCTCTTTTTCCGTTAGGTTCTGGTAGCCCTCCTTAGCTTCCGAAAGGCTTTTCCCTCTAGCGCAAAGTTGCGCAATTAAGGATGCACGTAAGGCCTCTTCAAGCAGGTCCGATAGATTTTTCAAGATCTCATCACGGGAATTTTTCACAGCATTTTTTTTCTTATTCATAACTTCTAGTTCTCCATGACTTGGTCACATATTGAACCTAACGTCCTATTAAACAGCACTTTAGGGGCTTATCCCCTAAAAAGACGTATTTAAATCGTTAGATAATTACACTTAATAACTCTATTAATAACAACTAGCTACAAGAGTTACTCAATGACTCTTGTTATTTAGCCCCAAAACGACTTTTAATAATGTTATGGGTCAAAATTTACAAAACTGTATATACACACAGCCATTAATTATATTTATTTTTATTCACCCAAACCTTTAACTAAATGATTTATAAAATTACCACTCATTTTTAAACCGTGAATCATTTTCACAAGGGTCACCATCCCTATCACCATCCATTTTTGTATTCGGGCAGTTATTAATAAAAAAGATTGCTTCATCTTTAGATCTCATTTGGCTACAGTGCTGCCTGCCATCACACGTAAAATTTTGCGTGCTTTTTGGAATAACTACTTCTGGGTACTTTTCATCAAAGGTGGCTAAATCATCATTGGTGGCTAAATCGTCATTTAAGAGAATGGGAGTTTGGTTGCTTGAGTGAGCGTTGTATTTATTAATCGCATAAAAGCAAAGTGCAGCAATTAGCGCTATTGAGGCAACTTTACCTAAAAAGCTACTGGCAAAATTAGATTTAGCCATACGGTACGGCTGTTGTGTGTGTTTTTGGTAAGGTGCTTTTAGCTCTGTAACGCCTTCTATGCGACAGTTAATTGCTTTTGTTTTACCGTCGGGCTGTGTTGCAACTTCAAAATAAATGGTGTCGCCAACTTTAGGTTTGCGGCTCATGTGTTTGAGCGCTGATATGTGTATAAACGTGTCGTGTTCTAGAGTGTCTGATTTAATAAAACCAAAACCCTTGTCTGTTTTCCACGACTTTAACAATCCTTTGTTCATGTATCCACCTGCTCTGCTTAAGCTGCGTTTTACGCAAATTCCATTTAGTTAACACTTGTTATTATACGTCCCTAAATTAAAACCATGCAACTATTTATTCATATTGCGTTAATTTTACGCTCTACCTATTTAAGCTTAACTATTAAACTTATCTATTAAATTTAGCTATTAATTAAAGCGCTAAAACTAGTGCCCTAACAATGCTCACTGGGCTAAAACCAAGTAAAAAATCAGCCTACTTTATTTTATGGCTAACGGATAAATGTCCTTTAAATTTTAATAATTAACCCTCAGCTCCACAGTCACTTAACAGGCTGTTTACACTGTATTTTGTCATTAGTTATTTCTATCTGAATTAAGCTTTTTTAGTACGATTTCTCATTCGTTTTTCAGCTCATTTATCTATACAATCACTCCTTTATTTTTACGCACATATTTCAAGTGATTATCTCATGCTATTAACGATTGTTTATATTATTGGTATTACAGCAGAAGCCATGACTGGCGCACTTAGCGCTGGGCGAATGAAAATGGATTGGTTTGGCGTAGTGCTGGTAGCCAGTGCGACCGCAATTGGCGGTGGTAGCGTAAGAGATATATTACTAGGCAATTACCCGCTTACGTGGGTACAGCACCCAGAGTATTTATTAATTACTTGTATAGCCGGTATTGTTACTACGTGGCTTGCTAAGTGGGTGGTTAAATTTAAAGGCATATTTATGCGCTTAGACGCGCTGGGTTTAGCTGCATTTAGCATTATTGGCTGCCAAGTGGGGCTAAATATGGGCCTGCATTATGGTATTTGTGTTGTGGCAGCCATTGTTACTGGCGTATTTGGTGGGTTACTGCGTGATTTAATATGTCGTCAAGCGCCGTTGGTATTGCACAACGAGTTGTATGCCAGCGTATCGCTAATTGTAGCGTGCTTATACTTAGCGCTGCACCATTACAATATTGACGACAACATAAGCATTATTGTAAGCCTAGTTGCGGGATACTTAATACGTATGGCATCAATACGCTTTAAATGGCGCTTACCTACGTTTAGTTTATTAGAACCGGCTAAATAGCTAAATTAGTTATATAAGACAGGCTTGAACCTGCTAGGCAATAAAGCCTGTCTTCTCTTTAATGATCTTTATTACTCTTTATTATTTAGTACTCACACTACATCGCTTAATGCGGTTTTAGAGCCGCTGTTATTGTGTGGCATTACGCTAAAGCTGCCGTCTGTTTCGAGCACAACTGCGGCGACCTCTTCTATTGCAATAATACCTGCGCCTCGCACAGCGGCGCGAATTTCTGACTTTGTTACGCGTTGTGATTTAAGGGCCGAATCACAATACTCGCCATTACTTAATAATAACGTGGGGTTTGCTTTTACAAGCGCTGCAAATTTTGACGAGCGAACACTAAACCACGTAATAACATATTGCAGCCCTATTAATACTACAAAGGCTAGTATGCCCTCAGCTAACGGGACGCTTTTTGAAATAATAACAGACGCTAATATAGAACCCAGCGCAATGGTGACTACAAAGTCGAACACATTCCACTTTGAAAGCGTACGTTTACCCGATACACGTAACCAAAACACCAGTGCTACATAACCCAGTACACCAATTATAAGTACGCGTAATAACCCCTGCATGTCATCGTAAAACATAATGGCTCCTTTATATAATGCCGCTATTAAATCTAACCCTTGTTTAATTTAGTTAATAATTTCGCACCTAAAACAGTACCAATGGGGATGAATAAAAGCCATAGATAGGCAAAAAATTTTAAAGCAGATTTAAGTAATGCAAAATCGTTTACACGTTTATTTTTAATCAACATGTAACTTATAAAATAACCAACCAACGCTGGTACCATTTGTATTAACGAAATAACTATACCAGATGAAATATGCCCTGCGATTAATTTAGGATCGCCACCAGAAAATGCTATATAGGCAGAGTAAAAACCTGTAAAAAAACTAATCAGTGATATTAGCAAAAAAACCTGTAAAAACAGGCTTACTATCGCTAAAAATACGATTGTAGATTGTTTCAAAATCATCCTTAATTTAGCTAATGTGTAGGTTAAAGTTAGTTTTATGGTTCAACGGTTTTATCTGCCAGTGCAGCTAATACTTTACTTATTTTTTTAGCCGTTGGGCAATTTACAGCATCATGGCGCGCAGCTATATAAGTAGGATCGTTGTAACTTAACCACACTTGCGATTGTGCGTCTTCCCATACCAGTGCTTTTAGCGGTAAATCAATACCTATTGTTTGAGCGCACTGCATAAGTGGTGTGCCGCCTTTAGGATTACCAAATATAAGAACCTCTGTTGGGCGTAGTTGTTTATCTACTTTTTTAGCACCCGCTGCGTGATCTATTCTTGCAAATATATTTAGCCCTTTTTGTTTTGCCAAATTCTCAAACTTATCCATAGTGGCTTTTGCACTTAATGGGCTTTTTACTGAAATTAGCCCCTCTACTGCGTTAGCATTTGTAATAGTAAAGAGTAATGCGAGTCCAAAAATAATGTTTAGTGTTTTCATAGTGCCTCCGTTTAAAATATAAATACTGAGCGTTATTGCTCCTTTAATTTTTACAGTGTACATTTTTGCTAGGTAATTAAATTTAATAAATTTTTTGGCTGATGGTTATGTATTTCAATGTATAATAAATTTAAAGGGAGAAATACATGCACATTGGAATAATTGAAGATCATCAATTAGTACGCGACAGTTTTAAAAAACTACTAGAGCTACAAGCAGACTGGGAAGTAATAATAGAAGCCTGCAACGTTAGCCAAGCAAAACTGGCTGTTGAGCTTGAACAACCCGATATATTTATTGTTGATATATCACTTAATGAATCAGAAACCGGCCTTACATTTTTAACCTACCTTAACGAAAATTTCCCTGAAATTAAAACTATTGTTGCCTCTATGCACGATTACGAACCTTATGTAAGTAATGCACTACGACTAGGCGCGCTTGGTTATGTGTCTAAGCGTTCTGCGTCGGAGGAGTTAATTGATGCCGTTAAATCGGTTGCATTAGGTAAACGCTACATAAGTGAAGACGTAAATTTTGCTTTAAATACACCAAACTCAGCATTAACTATTTTAACTAACCGTGAGCTTGAAGCTTTACCGCTGTTAGCAAAGGGCTTTAATGCAAAGCAAATAGCACAAAAATTAGAAATAATGCCTAAAACAGCGCATGTACATAAGGCAAATATTTACAGTAAGCTTAATGTTACAACTTCGTTTGAGCTGTTAAAAATAGCTATTGATGCGGGAGTAATAAAGCTAGATGAACTTACCTAGTACACTGCCCGCCTTTAGCTTTACTATTACGGCGACCGTTAAAGAAATTACAAAGCAGTTTGTAGTTGGTGTAATTTATTTTGTTGCCTGTATTGCCGCTTTTTGGGTAGGTACTAATTTAGAAACTGTGCCCGAAAGTAGCGCTATATTTATTCCTGCCGGGATAAAAATTGCTTTTTATTTACTTTCGCCAACTCGATATTGGATCACGTTGTGGGTATCGTCTCGTGCTTTGGCTGCTCACTTAGGGTATACAATGACAGGCGCATGGGAGTTTAATTTACTGCATGGTTTTTGGCAGGAGCTTTGCTTTTTTGCCCTTGTGTATGCGTTTAAACATAGCCGCTGGCCGCCGAACATTAATAATAGTTTAGGTATACTTTCGTTGATTTTATTGTGTGTTGCGAGCACCTCAATAAAGTGGTTTTTGTTTTCCAGTGCGTTTGAATTTACAAACATATTGGTTGCTAAAGAGCTATTACAGTATCAATTAAATATGTGCCTTGGCGATATAACTGGCTCGTTATTAATTGCGCCGTTTATTATGCTACTTCATTCTTTAAACCTTCCGTTAAAGCGCCCTGCATTACTTAAAGTCACTAATTTAACGGTTACGTTGGCTACCCTTTTACTTGTTATGATGCTTGTATACCTGATACGCCCTGATACCTACCCATTGCTTCGCCTTGCATCGTTATTACCTGTTATTTGGTTTTCGTATCGCTTTGGCGTATTAGGCGCGGTAACTAGCGCTACACTTATAAATGCACTAATAATAGTTGAAGCAAATATTACCCATGAGCCTAGCAATACTTATATTAGCCAGTTGTTTATTTTAGCTAATGCGATTACCAGTATGGTGTTAGGCGCGGCTATTACAGAGCTTAAACGTAAAAATACTGAATTAAAAAAGATTAACCGCGCGCTTAAAAAACAGCTTGAGCAAAACACGCTTCTTGGGGCTAAAATGGTGAGCGTACAAGAAAACGAGCGAAAGCATCTGTCACAAGAGTTACACGACGAACTTGGTCAAAACTTAACGGCTTTAAAAACCGATTTGGCTATTTTGTCGCACCTTAGTGATGAAAAAACGCAATCGTTTGTGGCAACGTTAAAAAGCAATGCAAACTCTATGTACGATTCTGTTTATCAATTAATGCATTACCTTCGCCCTCGTGAATTGGACGAATTAGGGCTACAAAATGCGATGACCCAAGGGCGATTAAAAAGCTTACTTACCAAAGCAAATATTAGCTACGAGGTTAATTTTAATGTAGATAATGCGCTGACAAAAGAGCATGAAATTGCCGTTTACAGAATTTGCCAAGAAGCCGTAACCAATTGTATTAAGCACAGTAATGCGGGCAATCTTATTATAAATATTAAAACGGATAGTCAGTTTATAAAATTAGAAATTAGTGATAACGGAAGCAAAGTAAAACAGACTGAAAATTCAGGTCACTATGGTTTAGCATTTATGGAAGAGCGCGCTATTGCGCTAGGGGGTAGCTTTAAGGTTACTGATCAAGGCGGCTTTACCATTAAAGTAAAACTGCCTATAAATATTGGGCGTTAAACGCTTTAACAAATTGATACTTGCTTAGTGTAAAACTTTTGCCTTGGTTGGTCATCAAATGAGTCATCGGGGTTTACCTGTATTTCAACTTGGTTGCCCACCAGCTGTAGCAATAACCCGGTAGCTATTTGGCAATTACCTAAGGTTGATTTTACAACCACCATTTTGCCTATTGCGTCTTGCAGCCTTGGCTTTGGTAAATTAGGGTTAGTAACAGGTCTTAACCCTTCTGCTTTTACAAATAAATTTATGCAATAAAGTTTAGCTGCGGCAACTCTTTGTTCGTTCATTTTAGCTATATCAACATTATTCAAAAAATGAATAATGGCTTGGTTAGCGCGGCTAAAGTCGCTAGCAACATCGTCTAGCTCTCGCCCTGCAGCCCACTTTCGGGTAACTAAATACTTTCCAGCTTCTACTCTTGATAAGGTAATTGACGCTCCAGTCATTTTACTAAACCATTCAATACAATAACTTGCTGTATTAATGTTGTGAAGTAATACGCTCATGCTGCCAAATTCTTTTGTACTTTCACCCAATAAAGTCATATTTGTATCTCAACGTCCTAGTTATAAAGAGTTTAATAGTAATTATGAAAGTAAAAAATCATCCATATTCCTAATCAATCTAGGAAAATGGCTTAGTAAATAACATGTGCTATTTATAAAACACCATTTATGAGCTTAAACCCATTATTAATGGTTAAAATGTTAAGCAGTGGTTTAAATTTATCGTACGGTTGATTATGATAAGTTAATTACTATATCTATGTTTTCGCTTTATTATTTTGAAAGGATCGCCATGTCTAGCTATAACGAATCTCCAGAGCAAATTGAACAAGCCACACAAAGCTATGTAATGCAGCAAACAATGTTGCGTATTAAGGATCCAAAGCCGTCTTTAGAATTTTATCAAAATGTATTAGGTATGAAGCTGTTAGGTAAGTATGACTTTCCTGGTATGAAGTTTACGCTTTACTTTTTAGGCTACGAGCAAGAGCTGCCAGAAGGCGATGATAAAGCAAAAGCTGAATGGGTGTTTCGCCGCCCTGCGCTAATAGAGTTAACCCATAACTGGGGCACTGAAAACGATGACAGTTTTGAGGGCTACCACAGTGGCAATCAAGAACCTAAAGGCTTTGGACATATTGGTATTAGCGTGCCCGACGTTTACGAAGCTAGTGAGCGCTTTGCAAAATACGATGTAGAGTTTGTTAAAAAGCCAGATGATGGCTCAATGAAAGGGCTTGCGTTTATTAAAGACCCTGACGGCTATTGGATTGAAATACTCTCTGCTGAGGGAATTACCGAAATTATACTTTCTCAGTAACAACTGATTTGTTTATATTAAAAACCAGCTTTTTTGCTGGTTTTTTTATTTTGCTCGTAAAATTTGTCTCTATTTATAAGCCCAAGCATCGGTTATAAACACTTGGCACTTGTTGTAACTAGTAGCAGACTTTTGGGCTATGCCTCTTACTCTAAAATTAGTTAAGCCATTAGCTATTATTAGATCTTCGTCGGTTATTGATAGCGTATCGACTAGTGCGTTTTGCTCTGATAAAAAGTCGACTTTAAACTTTATATTTTTAAACGAAAAGTCTGATTCATTTTTTATTTGCCCTATACACGCAACATACAAACCATCTGTTTCATTTTTAGTGCTTATTTGGCTTACATTAGCAGTTAAGTTTTTTTGTGCTTGTTCTTCAAGCCCTGCTACATAAATATTTTGATAAAAAACAAACCCAAAAATACCAACAATACTTAAGGCCAATGCACCAATAATTATGGGATTATTTTCTAAGTTAGAGTACTTAGCTTGAAGAGAGGTGCATTGCGGGCATTTTTTAGCGCGAGAATCAATTGAGCTAAAACACATAATGCATTCTTTAGTTTGCTGAATATGTACCATTACAATAAGCATCCTTGTTAAGTATTAAAACCAGCAGCAGTGCTAACTTTTAAGGAGTTTAAGTGTACGCATGCCAAGAATATCCGTAAACATAAATAGCTTAAATAAGTAACGATTTTAGCACCCATTAAAAACAACTGTATATAAATACAGTACTCGTGTTTTTAGTATTTTAACGTAAACATAAAAAAGCCAGCGGTTAAGCTGGCTTAATATATTTACTAATCTATATAGTTACTTACATAGCTACTTACGAAGTGCGTCTATTCGCGCATCAAGCGGTGGGTGAGATGAAAACAGCTCAGCCATACCTTTGCCACTTGCAATACCAAAGGCCATCATTGAACCTTCTAATTGCGATGGGTGGTTTTGCTTTAATCGCTCAAGCGCTGATCGCATTTTGTCTGCACCTACTAATTTAGCTGCGCCGCTGTCGGCTGCAAACTCACGTTTACGGCTGTAACTTGCAACTACTATGCTTGCTAGCACGCCAAATAATACTTGGAATAACATATCGAATAAGAAGTATGTCCAGCTACTGCCGCCCTCTTCTTCATCGCTATTTATAAAGTTATCTACAATGCCTGCCAGTACTTTTGCGGCAAATATTACAAAGGTGTTTACCACGCCTTGTATTAGCGTAAGCGTTACCATGTCGCCGTTTGCAATATGCGATACTTCGTGGGCAAGTACGGCTTCGGCTTGATCTTTGGTCATGTTGTGCATTAAGCCTGTGCTTACTGCCACTAACGAGTTGTTTTTACTTGGGCCGGTTGCAAAAGCGTTCATTTCTGGGCTGTCGTAAATAGCCACTTCTGGCATTTTAATACCTGCTTTTTGTGCTTGCGCAGATACTGTTTGTACAAGCCAATGTTCGGTTTCGTTTCGAGGCTGCGTAATTACATGCGCGCCTGTTGATTTTTTAGCGATCCATTTCGACATAAATAACGAAATAAACGATCCACCAAAACCAAATACGGTGGCTATAAGTAAAATTCCGCCTAGGCTACGATGACTTAAGCCCAGCGCGCTCATGATTATTGAAAGCACTACACCTAATACCAACATAACCGCTAGGTTAGTTAATAAAAACAAAAATACACGTTTCATATTGTCCTCACAAAAATAGTTTTGATCACCGAACATAAAATTAAATTAGGTTAAAGCAATCACTGCGTTATGACACACTATGTCATAACGTTAGCGCTATTTTGTGACAAACTATGTCATAACACAAGTGTTATTTATGTGTTTATTGATAATTTTTTTAGGAAGAGTTTTACAGCAAATTTAAATATGAAGTTTTTTATAAATCAGCTTATTACAAGCTGTGATTTAGCTCTGCCATATCAATTGGAAATCCACGCTCGTGTGCCAATATGCGCGCAACTTCGTCAATACTTTCGCTGCTATTATGTTTAAGGTATGACCATTGATGGGTACTGCGGTGATGATTTACAGCAGGATCGCTGCTTATTATTCCCAATTTTATAAATTCACCCACTATCTGATCTGCCGCTATTAACGTTGACGATGCTTTAACATTTTCGGCCCGTGCATAATTAATATGCGAATATAAGCTTACATCGGCTACGCGCAAAGTGTCGTCATCCCCTGGGATTTGTTGCCCGCCAAACAAGGCATTATTTTGTGTATTAGCAGTTTTAAACGCAGGTACAAACTCGGCTACATAATCAATTGCTGTTTGGGTGCGTGTTTGCAATGCTGCTTTGTCCCACCCATCTTTAATATAATGCAGATATTTATCGGGGAGTTTAGGTTGTGCGCTCATTGGTGTTGCATCAGCTAAGCCATCATTAAACAATGTAATGTTGTTAGTCATTCCATGTATTTGAAAATACCCATTAGGGTAAGGGGTTAGCTGCGCCATACCTTCTGGCGTACCACGGTTACCATAAATAATTATTTCGGGTATTTGCCCACCAGCACCTTGCCAATGAGTAATGTAAGAGGCTTTAAATTCGACCATGCGTTTTACATCTACCCCAACCAGGTCGTCAATAATACCGGTTTGAAAACCACACGCATTAATAAGGTAATCTACCTCAATCGTTTGTGTATCGACTTGTGTATCGGTTTGAGTATCAGGTTGTTCATCAAGGCTTGGCTCTGATTGGTATTCAATGCCCCATTTAAGTGTTTGCTTATCATTATTGGTATTTATAACTGGCGATACACTTTTAACACTGGTGCTTGTTAAAACGTGAGCGTGTTTGTACTGTGCAAGGGCGAGTTGTGCACTGGCCGATAAACGAAATATATTCCAACCATATTCTTGTGCGACAATAAGCGGAAACTTTAGCTTATCTAAATCTAAATGCTTAGCAACGGGTATCATCCACTCATCTAACGACGTGGGCTTGGCTACTTGTTTTTGCTTAGCAAGCTTTAGCATTTGCTCATAACTATATAACTGATAATAATGCTCTGGCTCGCCTAATACTTTATTAGCGCTGTCTTGCTCTACAAGCTCGCTGTAGGCTTTTACTAATTTATTTAAACGCGGAAATAAATCCTCGGGTGAGTCGTCATCGCGTTTAGGTACGGCAAATACGGTAGGACGAACATCGATGGTGTGAGGATAAAGGCGCGCAATGTCTATACATTGCTTGAGTAAATCTATGCAGTCTTCATCGGGTATTTCACGGTATAAGTTGCCACCTGCATGCAAATGGCACATTGGAGGGCCATCAATTAACGACTTTTTCTTTTCAAGTACATAAGTTTCTAACCCTAACGCAGCAAGTCTAATGGCTATTGTGGCGCCAGCTGTGCCCCCACCTATTATGCCTACGCGTTTTTTAGGTAAGCCATAGTTTAGTGCTTTTGGCTCGGCGCTTACGTGCGCATCTGGGGCGTAGCTTTCAATAAATGGGTGCGTCATATAGTCGTTATATCCTTAGTAACTTAGTAACATTGTCTTTAAGCAAGCTATGTATTTATAAATGTTTATATGTGTACTAAGGCTGACTATTTCAAGATTTACCTAAAAAAGTAAATCTTTTTAAACCACTTAAGTGTTTATAGATAATGCACTAAGCAAGCTTTTGTATATTTGTAACTTAGGAGTTTGCTCGCTGTATGGGCTTATAGCAAGTATTGGGAACGGTAAACGTGCTTTAAGTGAATCAAGGTTTGCTTGATACTCGTCCATGTTTTTATCGACTTGGTTTGCAATCCAGCCAACGCAGTTTATACCCATACTTTGCATATGCGCAGCGGTTAGTAACGCATGATTTAAGCAACCTAATTTCATACCAACAACGAGTATTACCGGCAGTTGCTCTGCTTTAACCCAGTCGTATAAATACTCCGTATTGTTAATAGGTAACGCCCAGCCACCAGCACCTTCGGTAAGTATGTAATTAGCGCCCTGCTGTTTTACATCATTATAAGCATCACTTAGTTTATCAATAGTAATACTAACCCCAACTTTCTCCGCTGCTATGTGCGGCGCAATAGGGGGTGCAAACGCAAACGGATTTACTACGTCGTATTTAGCGCTGACTGTTGCACTTTCCATTAGTATAAGGGCATCGGCGTTTACTAGCTGCTCAAACGCCATTTCGCAGCCAGCAGCAAGGGGTTTAAAGCCAATAGCTTGTTTTTTATGTTGGGCAAGTAACTTTAATAGCAAACTGGTAACGTGGGTTTTTCCGGCATCGGTGTCGGTGCCTGTTATAAAAAATTCTTTCATGCGTTGCCTTTAATGTCTTTGGGCTTATTTAGTGTTTTTCTAATGATAACAGCACCACATGATAAGACACACATGCTTTGTTATTTATAAGCGGATACGAACTGCATACTTTTTGTAGCGCCGATTTAGTAAGTAACCCTTGACGTGTATTGGTATGATTTTGCGTAGTTGCACCTATAGCTTTAATTGAGGCAATAGCTTTTAAAGGTGTTGTGTATTCATCGGTGTAAATACGTTTTTGAGCGCTGTTAATAGTAAACCCTGCTTTTTGGACTGATTGGTTTATATGCAACTCACTATTAAAGGTATTTATGTGGCTGTTAGAATCAAGCGCTGCAAAGGCTGTTTTTATTTCGTTAAGTGAGCCCTCTACCACAGCGCTTATGTACGCCTGCCCGCCTGGTTTTAATATGCTGTAAAGTGATTGCATTAAAGCCGAAAAATTAGCAGACCACTGCACTGCAAAATTACTGTAAATTACATCAACACTGTTTGCTTGTAGCGGTAAGTTATCCATATCGGCGCATATTTTTGGTGCGGTTAAATCACTACTTTGCAGCATATTTAAGCTCAAATCCATTGCCACAACGCTTTCAAATACGCTTTGTAAGGTATGTGTATTAACAAGTGGGCCTGCGCCTAAATCAACACAAAGCTTATTTTTATTAATGCCTGGTTTTATGAGTGAAAATAGATCGCTCGCAGCATGTTTTTGTACATTTGCATGGGTGTTATAACGCGCTGCCGCCTTTGAAAACTTACTTTGTGTAGACTTTTTAAGCTCCTTATTTAGCTCCTTGTTTAACTCTATATCCAATTCGCTACTTACTAGGCACGGTTTTACAAGTTGTGTTTGCACTAGGTCTGTTTTTAATACTGGCTGAGCAGTCATGCTATTGCACCTACTAAATGCTTAACTAAGTGCGTTATGTCTTGCTCAGTATGTGCGGCGGTTAAAGTAACGCGTAAACGTGAGGTATTATGTGCAACCGTGGGCGGCCTAATTGCAGTGAGCCAAATACCCTGTTGTTTAAGTTTATCTGCCGCTTGCAACGTTTGCTCAGCACAACCTAATACAATGGGCTGTATGGCTGTGTTTGACTCCATTACAGCAATATTATGGGTTTTAGCGAGTTGCTTAAATAACGCAATATTGGCATTTAGCTTATCGCGTTTATCATCAGCTGTTTTTATGCTTTTAATACGCGCAAGTGTGTGACTTGCCATAAGCGGCGACATAGCAGTTGAATACGTGTAATCGCGATTAAATTGCAGCATGTAATCAATAAACTGTTTACTGCCTAATACACACGCACCACTACTAGCCACTGTTTTACCAAAGGTAATGACTAATATATCTGGAAGCGTTTGAGTAATAAATGCTTCGCAACTGCCCAAACCTGTTTTACCTAATGCGCCAAAGCCGTGTGCGTCGTCAATCATTAGCCATGCGTTGTGCTGTTTTGCAAGTGCGAGTAATTCTTTAAGAGGCGCGGTATCGCCATCCATCGAAAACACGCCTTCGCTTATAATTAGCTTGTTTTGCGCTTTTGATTTTTCGAGCCGTGAGCGTAAATGGTTCATGTCGTTATGATTAAAACGGACTAAAGCCGCGTTACAATGCAGAGCACCGTCAATCAGGCTTGCATGATTTAACTTATCTTGAAAAATAGCGCTGTTTTGTGCAGCGGCTTTATCTTGAAACAACGCCTTAATTACGCTGCTATTAGCGCTAAACCCTGAGTTAAATAGCATCCCTGCGCCATAACCAAATTGCTCGCATAAATATTGTTCAAGCCCTTTTTGCTGCGCCTGATAACCTGTAACCAATGCGGAGCTGTGGCTGCCTAATGCTTGGGAGTTATTAAGGTTAACAGCCACATCTCCAAAGCCTAAGTAATCGTTACTGGCAAAATTAAGATAGGTTTTATTATTAACCGTTATAGTACGCGCTGTTGCATGTTGCACTACGTGGCGTTTACGAAGTAACGCATCTTGCAGGCGAGCCTGCAGATGCGTGTTTATAAAATCAAAAGGCATAGATATAAAAGCCTACGCTTCGTAAAACAATTCAGAGGTTGCTTTGTCGGCTACTTGCGATGAAAGCGAAGCTTCTACTGCTTCGTCTGAATAGTCGTGACGCTTTTCTGGGTTCATGCCTAATTTTTTAATTAGGTTCATATCGGCATCAGCGTCTGGGTTTTCGGTGGTAAGAAGTTTGTCGCCATAAAATATTGAGTTAGCGCCTGCAAAAAAGCACATTGACTGCATTTGCTCGTTCATGGCGTTACGCCCTGCCGATAAACGCACATAACTGTGTGGCATCATAATGCGCGCTGTTGCAATGGTACGTACAAATTCAAAGTGATCTAAATCGTCTGCGTTTTCAAGCGGTGTGCCTTTAACTTTAACGAGCATATTAATAGGCACGCTTTCTGGCTGTTGTGGTAAATTAGCTAGTTGCATAAGTAGTCCAAAGCGGTCGCTTGCTTGCTCGCCCATGCCGACTATTCCGCCTGAGCATACTTTCATACCGGCATCGCGTACGTGGTCAATGGTATTTAATCTATCTTGAAAAGTACGGGTTGATATAATTTGCTCGTAATACTCAGGCGATGTATCGAGGTTATGGTTATAGTAATCAAGCCCAGCGTCTCGAAGTTCATGAGCTTTTTCGTTAGTGAGTTTACCCAGCGTCATGCAGGTTTCTAACCCTAGCTCTTTTACTTCTTTAACCATTTGCGAAATGTATGGCATGTCTCTGTCTTTTGGATCTGACCATGCAGCGCCCATACAAAAACGGGTCGCGCCTTTTTGTTTTGCAAGGCGCGCTTGCTCTACTACTTTTTCTACTTCTATTAAGCGTTCGCGTTCTAAATCTGTTCGGTAATGCCCCGACTGCGGGCAGTACTTACAATCTTCTGGGCAAGCGCCTGTTTTAATTGATAACAACGTAGAAATTTGCACTTCATTTGGGTTGAAGTTAGCACGGTGAACCGATGCGGCTTTAAAAAGTAAATCGTTAAATGGCATTTCAAATAATGCTTTAACTTCAGCGTGGGTCCAATTGTGACGAACAGGTGCAAGTTCCATAATACTCTCTTATTTTTTCTCAACGGTGATATTGGCTTAGTCTACGAGTTGAAGTAACATTGTCAACGAAGCCCACCAAGTTAAAGTTTACATATGATTAAAAAGAATGCGATTGACCTTGATTTTGATCGTGAGCACATTTGGCATCCATATACATCTATGACTAAGCCAATTCCGGTATATCCCGTTACACATGCAAATCACAACATTATTCACCTTGAAACTGGCGAGCAATTAATCGATGGCATGGCCTCGTGGTGGAGCGCAATACATGGCTATAACCACCCTGTTATAAATAACGCCATGATTGAGCAAATTAATAATATGAGCCACATTATGTTTGGCGGTATTACACATAACAGCGCGGTAGAGCTTTGCAAAAAAATAGTAAATATAACGCCGCCGAGTTTAACTAAAGTGTTTTTAGCCGACAGCGGATCGGTAAGTGTTGAAGTAGCAATAAAAATGGCGCTGCAGTATTGGTTAAGCCAAGGCATTACAACAAAACAAAAATTAATGACGCCTTACAAGGGCTACCATGGCGACACCTTTGCAGCCATGAGCGTATGCGACCCCGTTAACTCAATGCATAGTTTATATTCAGGCTTTTTACCTGAACACGTTTTTGTACCTGCACCGGTTAGTCAATTTGGGGGCGAGTTTAACCAAGCTGAAGCCAAAGAGCTTGAAGAATACTTTAAAGCAAACCACAGCAAAGTAGCCGCCTTTATCATTGAGCCTATTGTACAAAACGCGGGTGGGATGAACTTTTATCACCCCGATTATTTAGCCTGCGTTCGTAAATTGTGCACCCAATATAATGTACTGCTAATTTGCGACGAAATAGCCACTGGCTTTGGCCGTACAGGTAAATTATTTGCTGTAGAGCACGCCAATATAGAGCCCGATATAATGTGTATTGGTAAAGCATTAACTGGCGGATCAATGACGCTATCGGCCACTATAACAAGTGATAAAATAGCCATTGGCATAAGCGAAGGTGAAGCAGGTGTTTTAATGCACGGCCCTACGTTTATGGGCAACCCGCTTGCCTGTGCTGCGGCCTGCGCAAGTATTGATTTATTACTTGAGCAAAACTGGCAACAACGAATAAAGCAAATAAATACCCAACTACAACAACTTAATAAATGCAGTGAACTAGATGCGGTTGCCAATGTACGTACCTTAGGTGCTATTGGTGTTGTTGAGCTAAACGAGGCTGCTGGCAATGTTGATGTTGCTAAAATTCAGGCTTATTTTGTAGAGCAAGGCGTATGGATACGTCCATTCGGTAAACTAATTTACCTTATGCCACCGTATATAAGTGACGACACCAGTATAAAAACACTGTGTGATGCCATTTACAATGCCATTAAAGGCAAGCATTACGCTTAATAGCCGGTCTCAATAACTAATCCTAATACAGGTTATAGGGCTATTTTCTGTAACCTACCGCTACATTTAGTGTTTTTATCTATTAAGCGAGTTTGTGGTTATTGATCTCGTTAACTATTAGCTATATGATAATGTCTATCATTTACAATTACCTTTTTGGACTTCTTTGCTATGAAATTACTATTTAAACCAGCCAAAACTTTAGGTGCAAGCCTTTTACTAGCCTCGGCGTTTATGGCTCAACCAGTATTAGCTAACGGCCCTATTGGCGAGCATGTTAATCATCTTCAAGCTAACCTTAAAAGTTACGCAGAAGAAGTAGAATGGATGGTAGGCAAAGTTGATACCATGGTAAGCGACTACGACACTAAAGGCGCAAAAGCTGTAAAAACTGATGATTTAATTGAATATTGGGAATCAGTTAAGTTTCACAGCGCAATAGAAACTAACTTCGTACCGGTATACGCTTCTATTTGGCAGGGTCTTTATGGCGTAAAAATGGCCATTGATAATAAACAGCCTGCTGAGGAAGTTCGTAAACAACAAAAAGCGATGAACATAGCCTTGTGGCAAGGCCTTGGGGCTGTTAAGCTTGCTGCAAAATTCCAGCAAAAAGGCTTGTTAGACACTGTAAAAGCTACCGCTACAAAAGAAATGACACAAAGTGCCACAATTGATGAAATTAAGCACAAATTAGACCGTGTAGTAGCTAAATTTGCTGAGCGTTTACAAGACGAAGCAACTGAAATTGTTCATGATACTTACCTGCACCTGTTTGAAGGCGTTGAAGGTACACTTATTGAGCAAGACGCTAACCTAGTTGAAGTGCTGGAAAAAGACTTTAACGTAACACTGCCACTAGCAATTAAAAACAGCAAAAGCGTCGATGAAGTACGCGATGTGATCAGTGATATGCAAACAAAATTAGACCGCGCTAAGGTTTTAATAGAAAAAGCCGAAAAAGCCCGTAAGGATGTATTTTAAGTGAAGCGTAGGACCTTTATTCAAGGCCTAGCTGCGTTAGGGGTGGTTGGCTCATTGCCACTGCCTCTTTCTCGTGCGCTAGCCGCTGATATAGCAACCCCAGTTTCTGTTGATGATTTACCAAAGCTTAAAGGCGAGTTAACTCTTTATTTAGGCCGAGGCGAAGGTGGTTTGTATGAAAACGTATTGCAAGCAATCCAGAAAAAAAATCCAGACTTTAAACTCGGTATACGCCGAGGTCCTACTGCTGCTTTAGCAAATACGATTGTTGCAGAAGCTAAAGCCGGCGTTCGCCGCGCTGATTTATTTTGGGCGGTTGATTCAGGCGCGATTGGTTTAGTAACCGATGCAGGCCTTGCACAACCTATCCCAAGTGATTTATCTGCTCAGTTACAACCACAATTTAGATATAAAGAGTGGGCTCCAGTAACTGGCCGTATTCGTACATTGCCATATAACACGTCGCGTTTGACCAAAGATCAAATTCCAACAAGTATTATGGAAATTGCCGACAGCGATTTAAGTATTGGCTGGGCACCCGCCTACGCTTCTTTTCAATCATTTGTAACCGCAATGCGAATTTTAGAAGGCGACGACAAAACCGCTAAGTGGCTTAAAAAAGTTAAAAAACGCTCTAAAACATACGCTGGCGAATTAGGTGTTGTTATGGGCGTTGAGCGCGGTGAAGTTGATATTGGTTTTGCTAATCACTATTACACATTGCGTTTAAAATCAGGCAAGCCTGATGCCAAGCTTGATTTAGCATTTACACAAAATGATGCGGGTTGTTTAGTTAATGCATCCGGTGTGCTTGCTTTGAATGACGATCCACTTGCTACTAACTTTATGCGTTATTTACTCAGTAAAGAAGTGCAAGGTTATTTGGCTACTGAAGCTTACGAAATTCCGTTAATCAATAATATTAGCCAACCAGAGGGATTACCTTCACTTGCTGATATTTCACCGCCTAAAATAGATTTAACCCAACTGGCAGATTTACGACCTACCATCGATTTGATGAGAAATAACGGCGTTTTATAATGCGACTACCCGCTTCTTACCCAATGGCGCTGCTTGCAGCGCTCATTACGCTTACCCCTGTTTTTATATTAATGGTGCTTGCTAGTGATGCCAGTTCCGTTTTTGATAGTCATAATTTAAAAATTTTAGGTAATACCTTAGCCCTAATGGGGTTAACGGTTTTAGGTTCTATTTTAATTGGTGTGCCACTGGCCTTTATTAGTGCGTATGTGCATTTACCATTTAAAAAACTATGGCTGGTATTTTTTGCAGCGCCTTTAGCTGTGCCCAGTTATATAGGTGCGTTTACCTTATACGCGGCCTTTGGCCCGGGCGGCGAAATAAACACGTTAACCGGTATAGAAACCCCTTCTATGTATGGCTTAACGGGCGCCGCCATTGTAATGACCTTATACACATTCCCATTTGTAATGATGACCACTCGCTCGTCCCTACTAAGCCTTGATGCAAGTATGGTTAACGCTGCACGTACACTGGGTATGTCGATGACGCAAAGCATATTTAAAGTCATATTACCCCGTGTAGTAAACGGCATAGCCGCAGGCTCATTGCTGGTAGCGCTTTATACGTTGTCAGACTTTGGTACACCTGCAATGATGCGCTTAGATACATTTACCCGTGTTATATATGTTGAATACAACGCCTTTGCGTTAGGTCGAGCTGCCATGCTCTCATTGCAATTAATGGTGATTGTTGGCTTTTTATTATTAATAGAATCGCAAATAAAAACAGCCAGTGAAAAACAAGGTCGCCCACTTATTTTGTTTCCAAGCAAATGGCAGCTAAGCGCCATGTTTGCTACCTTTGCGCCAGTGTTACTATTAGCTATTGGCTTGCCTTTGGCTATATTTTCGCTTTGGTTAGCTCGTGATGGTTTTAGCTCATTTGATTTTAATATTGCGTGGAACTCTACGTATGCATCGGGTATTGCGGCAATTGTAGCCGTTATCGTTGCGATCCCCGTTGCACATGCCGCACTGAGTGGAAAAGCGGGTCGTATAATGGAGCGTGTTACTTACTTTGGTTTTGGTATTCCGGGTATAGTAATGGGCACAGCGCTTGTTTACGGTGGTTTGCAGTTACCGTTTTTATATCAAACACTGGGATTGCTTATTATTGCTTATATGCTGCGATTTTTACCACTTGCTGTGGGCTCTGTTAGAACAAGCACCGAACACTTAGACCCAAGCTTAGTAAAGTCTGCGCGCGTATTAGGGGCAAGCCCACGTGAAGTATTTACTCGTATAACACTGCCTTTAACAATGCGCGGTATTATTGCCGGTGCAGCACTGGTGTTTTTAGAGTCAATGCGCGAACTCGAAGCCACGCTATTACTTGGCCCAACAGGGTTTGAAACCCTCTCTACATATTTATGGCGTGTATACGAAGCGGGCTATTTTGGTCGCGCTGCTATTCCTGGATTATTGTTAGTAGTGATATCTGCCTGCGGGTTAGCTATTATGATGTCTGGCGAAAAACGCAACCAGTTTGAACATTAAGGATTTAAGAAACAATGCTATCTGTAAGTCAGTTGTCTATAGATTATGGCAGTAACCGCGTAGTAAGCGATTTAAACTTATCGCTGGGTGAAAACGAAATCCTTATGCTTGTAGGGCCAACAGGTTGTGGTAAAAGTACAATTTTACAAGCCCTTGCTGGCCTTATACCTATTAGCGAAGGCGAAATAAACACGGGTAAATGGCGCGCTACACCCAAATTAACACTACCTCCTGAAAAACGCAGTGTAGGTATGGTGTTTCAAGATTTTGCGTTATTTCCGCACTTAACCGTACAGCAAAACATTTGCTTTAGATTAAAAGATACAGCCCCTGCTGAGTATTGGATAAACCTACTTGGACTGAGCGATTTTAGAGATAAAAAACCAGCAACGCTTTCTGGCGGACAAAAGCAACGTGTTGCACTTGCGCGAACCCTTGCCCACCAACCTGATTTTGTATTGCTTGATGAGCCGCTTTCAAACTTAGATGCCGCCCTTAAAGACATGCTTCGTTGGGATATTAGAAACGCACTTAAAGCAGCTGGCGTACCTGCGATTTGGGTAACACACGACCAAGAAGAAGCACTCTCAGTTGGCGATCGTGTTGGTATACTTAAAGGCGGCAAAATTCAGCAAATCGATACACCCGAGCGCTGCTTTAGTACCCCAAATAATCGCTTTGTGGCACGCTTTTTAGGTGAAGCCAGCTTTATTAGCGGCCAATTTAGCCAAGGACAAGCCACTACCTCAATTGGTAATGCGCCCGCTCATGGCGTTGACTGTGAAAGTGGCGACGTTGATGTACTACTTCGACCAGACGATGTGTTACTTGTACAAAGCAGTGTTGGCAATAACGGCGAAGTAATTTGGGTACGTTTTGAAGGTGGCAGCCGCTTGTGTGCTGTAAAACTTGCGTGCTCTACGGTTGTAACTAGCCGAGTAAGCCATGAAGTTGTTGTAAACCCTGGCGACGAAGTGCATGTATCACTAAGTACCTCGCACCCATTAGCGGTTTATAAATCTATAGACTGATTAAAATATTGATGTAGGCATTAATTTAAACATTAATACCTACATCAATACTTACTATTTAGACCCAAAATTCAGTTTAAATACGTTCCCCGTTAAAACCCTATCTCGCTTAAAACTAATACTTTTTACCTTTAAAAAACTCACTATAGTCAATAAACAACAATAATATGCAGGTTAAATTATGAACCTCTTGCTATTAATCAGCTGTTGCTGTTTACTGAACAAAGATTAATGTTAAATAGTTCCTCTCAGATATCACTTATCAGGTTACGCCTTTTATATTAGTTAAAACCACACACAAACATTAAAACACATTATTAAGCATTGCTTTTAGCGAACCTATTATAAAAATAAAGCTATATTCAAGCATTGCTGAACCTTAATTATCCTTTAAACGTTTATAAAATTGTTCAGCCCTTAATGGTACAAAGGATCTAGATAGTGAATAAAATAAGTACCAAGAAAGAACTCTTAGAATACTCCGAAAGTATTGTAAACACGGTTCGAGAACCACTGATTGTTTTAGACCAACATTTAAGAGTAGTTACAGCAAGCCGCTCATTTTATGAGTTTTTTCGCGCTAATCACAAAGACACAGTCGGGAAACTAATATACAACCTTGGTAATAATCAATGGAACATTCCCAAGCTTCGTGAATTATTAGAAACCATATTGCCTCAAAAAACGAGCTTTGATGATTATAAAGTTGAGCACAATTTTAAAACAATTGGTTGGCGTACAATGCTGCTCAACGCAAGGCAAATTAAACGTACTCAGTCAAAAGATCGTATTATTTTATTGTCTATCGAGGACATTACTGAACGTAACGCGATTCAAGAAGGACTCGTAAAAGCGAATAAAGAGCTAGAAGTGCTAACGAGTGACTTGGAAAGTGCTGCTCGAGTTAAATCAGAGTTTTTAGCAAATATGTCGCATGAACTGAGAACCCCGCTTAATTCTATAAATGGTTTTTCTGAGGTGCTCTACGATGAAACATTTGGCACTTTAAATGACAAACAAAAACAGTATGTTAAAAATGTATTGGTGAGCGGCAAACATTTACTGTTACTTATTAATGAAATACTGGATATGGCAAAGATTGAAGCAGGCAAAATGAGTCTCACCATCTCTCATTTGCCGATACGCCAAGTATTGCACGAAATTACAGGGCTTACAGCAGATACAGCTAACCAGAAAAAATTGAATATGTGTCTTGATATTGCTGATGACTTGCCACCAATTGAAGCTGACTCCCTTAAGGTTAAACAGATACTTTATAATTTGCTTTCAAATGCAGTGAAGTTTACACCCGATGAGGGTCAAATTGGCGTTAAAACACGACATACTGATACAGAAATAGAAATAATAATTTGGGATACGGGTATAGGTATTGCTGCTGAAAATATGGAAAAAATATTTGAAGGTTTTTTCCGTATAGAAACCCCCTATTCTAGATTAACAGAAGGTACAGGACTTGGGCTGCCAATCGCAAAAAGTCTAGTAAAGTTGCATGGAGGCGAGTTTGTTATTGAATCTGAAGGTGTTAATAAAGGCACATCGGTTCGTATAACTTTGCCAATTAAACAAAAGTCTGTGGTAAAGCATAATGAAAACCAAAATAGTTATAGTTGATGATAATGCGAATAACCTATTGCTAGAGGAAGATCTTTTACTCATGGCAAATTTTGAAGTATTCACTGCTATGAATGCAAGAGATGCGCTTTTAACAATAAAGCGTGAGACTCCAAAAATTATTATATTAGATGTCCAACTCCCAGATATGTCTGGAACAGAGGTTGCGAAAATTTTGCGTGATGAAAAAGAAACGGCAGATATTCCTATTGTTTTTGTTACCGCTTCTGTTTTACCCGCAGATATAGACCAATTACTGTGTATACCTAACAGTGCGTATATTTCTAAACCTATAGATACACGCACGTTTGCTCAACAAATAAGTTTATATATAAAGTAATGACTACAATTATTTAAACCTTGATACACAGGAACAGTTAATGAAAGATAGCCCTTTAATTTTGGTTGTAGATGACAACCTTCAAAATATTGAACTCATGCAAGCTTATCTTGAACCCAAGGGATATAAAACAGTAACAGCGACTGGCGGGCAACAAGCATTAGATATCTTAGCACAACAACCTGTAGACCTTATTTTACTTGATATAATGATGCCCGGTATGAACGGTTTTGAAGTAACACGCCGTGTTAGAGAAGACGCCCTATTAAAGCTATTACCTATCGTCCTTATTACTGCTTTAAGAGAGACAAAAGAGCGAGTTAAAGGGATTGATGCTGGTTGCGATGATTTTATTACAAAGCCTGTAGATAAAAACGAGCTATTATCGCGCGTTAAGTCCCTTCTTAAGATTAAAGACTATAACGATTTAAGAACAAATTATCAGAAACAATTAGAAGCTGAAGTTGCTCAAAGAACTGAATCATTAAAGCAAGCAATGCTAAGCATTAAAGCCGCATCACTAGAAACAATTAATAGACTAACCAAAGCTGCTGAATACAAAGATGAAGAAACGGGTGCGCACATTCAACGCATGAGTTTGTATTCTGAGGCCGTTGCACGCAGTGTAGGGTTAGATGAGGGAACAGTTGAAAATATTTTATTTTCAGCGTCGATGCACGATCTCGGAAAGATTTCTACACCTGACCATATTTTGCTAAAAGCAGGACAATTAGATGCTGCAGAATGGGAAATAATGAAACAGCACACCGTTGTAGGCGCTAGCATACTTTCGGGTTCTGATTCTGAGGTTATTAAACTCGGTGAAATTATTGCACGCTCACATCATGAAAAGTGGGACGGCTCTGGTTATCCTGATGGCTTAAAAGGTAGTGAAATTCCAATTGCAGCACGCGTAGTTGCTATTGCTGATGTATTTGATGCTCTCTCGTCAAAGCGTCCTTATAAAAAATCATTCTCACAAGAAAAAACATTTGCCATTATTAAAGAAGGTAGTGGGAAGCACTTTGACCCCGCAGTAGTGGATGCTTTTTTTGCAGTTCAAGAAGAAATTTTAGCAATTAAACAAAAGTATGCTGAAAAGTAACACGTCCATAATTAATTAGAGAAAACCCAATGAACGGACCAAACCCCAATAATCCTTCACCAATGGAAGGTTTTCCTCAAGTAGGTTTTTATATTTGACGATAAAACAATAAATACGCTGCTAGATATATCTTGGTGAGATTGGAGCAATGATAAAATCACTGCTCATTTAAATACTATAACTCAAAATAATTTAGACGTGCTGTCTAAAATTCAGCACTACCACTCAAACATGTAGGCCATTTTGCTTATGGTTTTAAGCGGGACATTATGCGAGTTACGTTTAGCATATAAGTGCTGCATTGATTTGTCTTTCACTTCACCCACTATCACTTCTTTTACTTGATAACCTAAAGCAACAGCAGCTTGAGTGTAAGCTATAAATTCCCACTTTTTAATATTGGTGTTATCTACAATTACCAATGGCATACCTTGAGCAAGTGCATTTATAAAGCGCGCTAAATTTAAATTATGAAATTGCGACAATTTAAATTTATCGAAATGATATTCGCCCTGCTCATTAATAAAGTAATCATCAGTTGAGCAGATTAGGTATTGGCTTTCGTCAACTCCACCTAATTCGTCAGCAAGGCTTTGCGCGTAGTAAGACTTACCGCTTCCTGGTAGTCCTCGTAAAATAAAAACTTGTTTCATAGCATCGATTTTTTAAGTGTGAATAAATATTAATTTGATTTGTTTGTTAATAATGCCACAAAATCATTAAATTTAAGAGCAACAAATCATAATAGTAGTAATTAAACTCTAAAAACTGTTTAAAAATAAACCGCATGCATAAAAACTTTTAAAGAGTTGCCCACAATAGTTTTTTTATTCAACTTTACTAGG
The DNA here is from genome assembly GCF_015864285.1 of Pseudoalteromonas sp. NZS100_1. Taxonomy (NCBI): domain Bacteria; kingdom Pseudomonadati; phylum Pseudomonadota; class Gammaproteobacteria; order Alteromonadales; family Pseudoalteromonadaceae; genus Pseudoalteromonas; species Pseudoalteromonas sp. NZS100_1. The sequence goes on along the minus strand of NZ_JADYXN010000012.1, from coordinate 14,144 downwards.
TAAGATACAGGGTTCAAGTGCAGCGCCGTTTATGTGCAATTTATGCCCGAGTGCTGCGCACAGTTAAAATAAAATAGTTAGGCAACTTATATCATTGGAGTGAAGATGAGCCATTTAGCGATTTCAGAGCTATTAAAAGGCAATGTTGCGGTAGACAGCCAAGTAACAATTAAGGGCTGGATCCGTACTCGCCGCGATTCAAAAGCAGGAATTTCATTTTTAGCCGTTCATGACGGTTCGTGTTTTGATCCTATTCAAGCGGTAGTTCCTAATTCACTGAATAATTATGATGAAGTTACTAGCTTAACAGCCGGTTGTTCTGTGTCGGTTACTGGTGTTTTAGTACAATCTGCTGGTCAAGGTCAATCTTACGAAATTCAAGCTAATACAGTGACTGTATTAGGTTGGGTAGAAAACCCAGATTCATACCCAATGTCGGCAAAGCGCCACAGCATTGAGTACTTACGTGAGCACGCTCACCTTCGCCCTCGTACAAATATGATTGGCGCGGTAACTCGTGTACGTAACTGTTTAGCACAAGCTATTCACCGTTTTTATCACGAGCAAGGCTTTTACTGGATCAGCACGCCAATTATTACGGCAAGTGACTGTGAAGGTGCTGGCGAAATGTTCCGTGTATCTACGCTTGATATGCAAAACTTACCGCTTACAGACAAAGGCGAAGTTGATTACAGCGAAGATTTCTTCGGTAAAGAAGCATTCCTTACTGTATCTGGCCAGTTAAATGGCGAAACTTACGCGTCTGCAATGTCAAAAATTTACACGTTTGGCCCAACATTCCGTGCAGAGAATTCAAATACATCACGCCACCTTGCAGAATTTTGGATGGTAGAGCCTGAAGTTGCGTTTGCTGATTTAGAAGACATCGCAAAACTTGCTGAAAATATGCTTAAGTATGTGTTTAAAGCCGTACTTGAAGAGCGCCGTGATGACATGGAATTTTTTGCACAACGTGTAGAAAAAACCGCAATTACGCGTTTAGAAGAATTTGTAGAAAAAGACTTCGCGCAGGTAAATTACACTGAAGCAGTAGAGATCCTTAAAAACTGTGGTAAAAAGTTTGAGTACGCTGTTGAATGGGGTGTAGATTTACAGTCTGAGCACGAGCGTTACTTAGCTGAAGAGCACTTTAAAGCACCGGTAGTTATTAAAAACTACCCACGTGACATTAAAGCATTCTACATGCGCCAAAACGAAGACGGTAAGACCGTTGCCGCAATGGACATTGTAGCACCAGGTATTGGTGAGATCATTGGTGGTTCACAACGTGAAGAACGCCTTGATGTACTTGATGCACGCTTAGAAGAAATGGGCTTAAACAAAGAAGATTACAGCTGGTACCGCGATCTACGTAAATACGGTAGCGTGCCGCACTCAGGCTTTGGTTTAGGCTTTGAACGCTTAGTTGCTTATGTAACAGGTATGGGCAACGTACGTGACGTTATTGCCTTCCCTCGTACTAAAGGCAGCGCAACTTACTAATACTAAGTTAGCCGTTTATAAATACTAAAAACCAGCCAATTGGCTGGTTTTTTTGTGTCTTTGATTTACCGAATAAAAAAGCCGCAGCACTCAAAGAGCACCACGGCTTTCAACCAGAATAAATTTTGCTTAATTAAGCGCTATAAAGCACTTTCGAGCTGTGGCAGTACTTCAAATAAGTCAGCCACTAACCCGTAATCTGCAACTTGAAAAATAGGTGCGTCAGGGTCTTTATTAATCGCGACAATTACTTTTGAGTCTTTCATACCGGCTAAATGCTGAATAGCACCGCTAATCCCTACTGCAATGTATAAATTAGGCGCTACAATTTTACCTGTTTGCCCTACTTGCATATCGTTAGGTACAAAGCCTGCGTCAACTGCTGCGCGCGACGCACCAATGGCTGCTCCCAATTTGTCGGCAATACCATTAAGTAGTGCAAAGTTTTCACCGTTTTGCATACCGCGACCACCCGATATAACCACAGTGGCAGCCGTAAGTTCAGGTCGTTCAGACTCTGTTTGTTCAACACTTACAAAGCTACTTAATTGCGAATCAGACACTGTATCAATGCTTGTTATAGCAGCAGCTGATTGCTCACCTTGTAAATCAAAGCTACTGGCACGTACGGTAATTACTTTTTTACTGTCGAGTGATTTAACCGTGGCGATTGCATTACCTGCATAAATTGGACGTTTAAATGTATCGGCGTCCACTACTGCGATAATTTCAGAAATTTGCGCAACATCTAATAACGCAGCAACACGTGGCATAAAGTTTTTGCCTGTTGTCGTTGCACTTGCAACAATGTGGCTGTAGGTGTCGCTAAGCGATAAAACTAAATCGGTCATGCTCTCAGCTAACTGATGTTCATAAACACTATTATCGGCAACTAAAACATTAGCTACGCCATCAATGCTGGCCACTTGTGAGCTCATTGCGCTTAGGCTGTTCCCTGCAATAAGCACATCAACAGGAAAACCTATTTTTACTGCAGCGTTAATCGTTTTTGAGGTTTCTGGTTTTAAGGCACCGTTGTCGTGCTCTGCAATTACGAGTGTTTTCATTTAAATCACCTTTGCCTCTGTTTTTAATTTTTCTACAAGCTGTGCAACGTCTTCAACAATAATTCCTGCGGTACGTTTAGCTGGCTCTTCTACACTTATTAATTGAATACGCGGTGTTAAATCAACACCAAGCGAATCAGCTGCTATTACTTCAAGCGGCTTACGTTTGGCTTTCATAATATTTGGCAGTGATGCGTAACGAGGCTCGTTTAAGCGTAAATCAGTTGTAACAACCGCCGGTAAATTAAGTGCTACCGTTTGCAGGCCCCCATCAACTTCGCGGGTCACGTTTACTTTGCCATTTTCAATAACAACCTTGGATGCAAATGTACCCTGCCCACGATTAGTAAGCGCAGCAAGCATTTGACCTGTTTGATTATTATCTGAATCGATTGACTGTTTACCTAAAATTATAAGTTCAGGAGACTCTTGCTCAACAATTTTAGCCAAGAGCTTTGCAATATGGAGTGACTCGAGCTTTTCATCGGTTTCGATGTGAATGGCTTTGTCGGCGCCAAGTGCTAATGCGGTGCGTAATTGCTCTTGCGATGCTTTTGGACCAATAGTAACGGCAACAACTTCGCTTGCGGTGCCTGCTTCTTTAAGGCGGATTGCTTCTTCTATGGCAATTTCACAAAACGGATTCATTGCCATTTTTACGTTAGTTAAATCAACGTCACTTTTATCACTTTTAACGCGTGCTTTTACGTTGTAATCAATCACTCTTTTTATTGGTACGAGAACTTTCATAGGAACTCCATAATTATTTAAACCTACAAGGTAACGTGCACGTCAACTTATTTATTTTATGAAATTAGACTACTTCCTGTTGACGTAAACGTCAACCTAAAATAACCTTTAACTATTCACAGTCTGTAACGTTTAATTTGCAAGGTTAGTAATAGGCTGTACACCTTATTTAAATGTGTAGTAAACATTCAAATAAGTCCGTCATAGATAAAGAGGTTATTATGGTCGAACGTGAAACCATGGAATTTGATGTAGTTATTGTTGGTGCAGGCCCTGCAGGGCTTTCAAGTGCAATTAAACTCGCGCAATTAGCACAAGAAAAACAACAAGAGTGCATGATCTGCGTCGTCGAAAAAGGCTCTGAAGTGGGCGCACATGTACTCTCTGGCGCGGTTTTTGAAACCAAAGCTTTGGATGAATTACTACCAAATTGGCAAGAACTAGGCGCCCCTGTTACGACAAAAGTAACTAACGATGAAATTTATTGGTTTAATAACGAACAAAAAGCGACATCAATCCCCCACTTTGCAACGCCTAAAACATTTCATAATGACGGTAACTACATTGTGTCTATGGGTAACGTATGTCGATGGCTTGCTGAGCAAGCAGAAGCGTTAGGCGTAGAGATATTTCCAGGATTTAGTGCTCACTCTTTAATAATTGAAGATAAAGCAGTGAAAGGCATTATTACTGGCGATATGGGAGTCGATAAAGACGGTAATGAAAAAGATGGTTACATGCCCGGCATGGAGCTTCGTGCAAAATACACTATTTTTGCAGAAGGCTGCCGAGGTCATTTAGGTAAGCAGCTAATTAATGAGTTTGCACTTGATGCAGATTCATCGCCGCAGCATTACGGTTTAGGCTTTAAAGAAATTTGGCAAATAGATGAAAGTAAACATGAGCTAGGTAAAGTTGTTCATGGTACAGGTTGGCCACTAAGTGGTGACACGAATGGTGGTGCATTTATGTATCACAGCGAAAATAACCAAATAGTTGTTGGTTTAATTGTTGATTTAAATTACTCAAATCCGCATTTAAGTCCATTTGATGAATTTCAGCGCATGAAGCATCACCCTGTATTTAAAAGCGTACTTGAAGGCGGTGAACGTATTGCTTACGGCGCACGTGCTATTGCTAAAGGTGGCTTGCATTCATTACCAAAAATGCATTTTGCGGGTGGCTTAATTGTTGGTTGTGATGCAGGCACACTTAACTTTGCAAAAATCAAAGGTAATCACACTGCAATGAAATCGGGAATGATTGCCGCTGAGGTTATTTTTGAAGCATTGCAAAATGAGTTGGCAAATACCGATTTAACTCATTATCAAACTGCGTTTGAGAAATCGTGGGCATATAAAGAGTTATATCAATCTCGTAACTTTGGCCCTGCAATGCACAAACTCGGTAAGTTTATAGGGGGTGCGTATAACACGCTTGATCAAAACATTTTTAATGGTGGTTTACCCTTTACGTTTAAAGATAATACGCCCGATCATTCAACCCTTGTTGATGCTAACGCCGCTGACAAAATAGCGTACCCAAAGCCAGATGGACACCTTAGCTTTGATAAACTCTCAAGTGTGTTTTTATCAAATACTAACCACGAAGAATCACAGCCTTGTCATTTAAAGCTCAAAGATGCGTCAATTCCTATTAACGTAAACCTAGTTAAATTTGATGAACCCGCACAACGTTATTGCCCAGCAGGCGTTTACGAAGTACAAGAAATAGGAGGCAATAAAGAGTTTGTTATTAACGCCCAAAACTGTGTGCACTGTAAAACCTGCGATATTAAAGACCCAAGCCAAAACATTACTTGGGTAACCCCAGAAGGTGCTGGTGGGCCAAACTACCCTAATATGTAACTAAATTATGCGTTATATACACATATAATCACTTTTTTTACATATAAATTATAAACATATCCTAAATTGCAGGGGCTTCGGCCCCTTTTTTACGTTATGCTAATAGTAGTTTTAATAATAAGAGTGTTATCTATGCCGTCGTCAAAAGTTGTTTTTCGTTTTTTAGCAGAGCCTACCGATGTTAATTTTGGTGGTAAAGTTCATGGTGGGGCCGTCATGAAATGGATTGACCAAGCAGGCTATGCATGTGCTGCGGGTTGGAGTGGTCACTACTGCGTAACGGTTTCAGTTGCGGGTGTTAAATTTAGACGCCCAATTCTAGTAGGTCAAATAGTCGAAGTAGAAGCTAAAATTGCCCATACGGGTAGAAGTAGTATGCAAATATTTATACAAGTGCGTTGTGGCGATCCAAAAACACAAAATATGGTTGAAACAAATCATTGTGTTATCAGCTTTATTGCTATGGATGAAACGGGCTACCCAATAGAAGTGCCTTCGTTTAAAGCTGTAACAGAAGAAGATATTAAATTAGAAAATTACGCTATAAAAATGAAAGAAATAGCAATTGAAACAGAAAACTTGCTTCATACAGTGTAATTACTAGTTTAAATAAAGTCAGGCTATGTAAAAAACTCATTATACTTTGTAAAAGATACAACTTATTTTAGAGTACTCAATTACACAAAAGTTCACTTTGATTATAAAACACGCTAAACACCGTAAAAACCAATACAAAAGAATTAATTAAGGCGTGTTTTTAATTCATTTTAATATTGGCACGCTCGCTGCAAGTAGATAATTGAAGTTTGATTAATGAAATCAAGCATTTGATTATTTTTTGTAAAGGAGCTATTCAATGATTAAAACACTTTCTCTTTCAGCTATTGCACTAGCAACACTGGGTTTTAACTCTGCAGCACACGCTGACATTTCTGATTTCGATTCTCCACGTATTTATACTGGTATCGGTTACGGTCAATATTCTTTTGAATTTGAAGACAGTGACAACGACACTGACTTTGACGACGATGCACAAATGCTTAAGGGTTACGTTGGTGCACAATTTAACGAGTACTTAAGCTTAGAGCTTGCTTATCAAAACTTTGATGAAGTAAGTGATATAGACAGCAATGCTGAAATTGATGGCGTATCGCTTGCCGCACGTTTGGGCTACCCTATAACAGAAAGCTTTTCTGTGTATGCAAAAGGCGGTTGGCTTGAATGGGATGCAGATTACACACAAGATTTACCAGTAGGTGGCGTATCAGCGTCTACAGATGGTGGTGATGCATTTTACGGCGCTGGTATTGAATACGCGCTTACAACAAATGTACAGTTTCGTTTAGAGTACGAACGCTATAAACTTGATGACGATATTGACCCAGATATGGATGTAGCGTCTGTATCAGTTCAATACATGTTTTAATTAGTCTTTAGCATGTATAAAAGGTAAGCCCAAGGGCTTACCTTTTTTGTTTTAGGCTCTTTTTAAATATATTAATATAAACCAATCAGTCTAATAAAAAACTTTAAACCGTTTGCTCTATAATGCCAAGTGCATTAAATAGGTGTTCTATTATAGCACTAAGAAAATAGCGCAATAACAAGGCAAAATTATAATATATAGTTGTTATCACTAATTGCTCCCTGCATTGTTCTACCTCCTGCATCCATACAGTCAACTAAGAATAATTTTTAACAAAGTAAGTGCGCTATTTAATGCAGTAGAATAATCATATTTTTAATAAAATTGGTATACGCAATAAACTTGCTTACATTAATGCCATAAATGCTAAATGCGGGTAGAATAGCGCTCTATTTTATTTGTACCCGAGTACTATGAGCGATTACACCATTTCGGCTATTGGCCACATTCAATCTCCTTATAAACAAAAGTTTGCTATACCTAGGCAACCACGTTTAGTGCCACAAGCTAAAGCAAAGCTTATATTTGCCCCCGATTTTAATCGCGAAGAGTTTGTACGTGGTTTAGATGAATTTACTCATATTTGGTTGTTATTTCGTTTTCATGGAACAGCTGATAAAGGTTATTCTGCTATGGTGCGCCCGCCTCGTTTGGGTGGCAATGAGCGAAAAGGTGTATTTGCGACCCGTGCTACATTCAGACCAAACGCAATTGGAATGAGCGCCGTAAAACTTGAAGGTATTGAATATAAAAACGGACAACTTAGCTTATTACTCGCTGGCATTGATTTACTTGATGGCACACCGATTATTGACATAAAACCGTATTTGCCGTATTCAGACTCTATGCCGGATGCTAGTGCTGGCTTTGCTGACACGCGCCCTGAAACACAAATGACGGTTGAATTTAGCCCTCAGGCAATTGAGTTTGTTAATGCCCAAACACAATACCCAGACTTACATGATTTTATAGCCAATGTTTTAAAACAAGATCCTCGCCCTGCTTATAAAAAACAAAAAGAAGAAATGCAAAGCTACGGGATGACTCTCTATGACTTTAATATTCGCTGGCAGGTTAATGATGCACATAACTTAGTAACAAGCATAGAAAAAAACTAAATAACTCACTTAGCGCTTTAGTGTAAAAGCATCCGCTGGTAAACTTAAGCTCTATTAAAAGAATATAATTACTCTATTTCGGAAAAAACATGCGTACAAGCCAATATATACTCGCAACACTTAAAGAAACGCCATCAGATGCTGAAATCGTATCGCATCAGTTAATGCTTAGAGCCGGTATGATCCGTCGCGTCGCTTCGGGTTTATACACTTGGTTACCCTCTGGTTTACGCGTGCTACGTAAAGTAGAAAACATTGTACGTGAAGAGATGGACAAAGCGGGTGCAATTGAAATGCTAATGCCTGTTATTCAACCTGCTGATTTGTGGGAAGAGTCTGGCCGTTGGAATGAATTTGGTCCTGAGCTTATGCGCTTTACAGACCGTCATAACCGTACGTTTGCACTTGGCCCAACACACGAAGAAGTAATAACTGATTTCGTACGTAAAGAAATAAGCAGCTACAAGCAATTACCAGTTACTTTATACCAAGTACAAACTAAAGTACGCGACGAACGTCGTCCTCGCTTTGGTGTAATGCGTGCTCGTGAGTTTACAATGAAAGATGCCTACTCTTTTCACTTAAGTGAAGAGTGTTTAGATGCGACTTATCAAGCGATGCACAAAGCATATTGTAATATTTTTGAGCGTTTAGGCCTTGATTACCGCCCTGTTATAGCCGATACAGGCTCTATTGGTGGTAGCGTATCGCACGAGTTTCATGTACTTGCTGAGTCGGGCGAAGATGCAATCGCGTTTAGTGATGGCAGTGATTACGCCGCTAATATTGAAAAAGCAGAAGCACTGGCACCAAGCGAGCCTCGCCCTGAAGCATCAAAAGAGCTTAAAGCGTTTCCAACTCCTGACGCTAAAACGATTAACGAGCTTAAAAAACACTACGGTGTTAAGCCACATCGCGGTGTTAAAACGTTAATTGTTTATGGTACGCCTGATGAAAACGAAGTACGCGGTTTAGTAGCTTTAGTACTGCGTGGCGATCACGAATTAAATGAACTAAAAGCTGAAAAGCACCCATTAGTAGACTCTCCGCTTGAAATGGCAACAGAGGCAGATATTGTTGCTGCTATTGGCGCAAAACCTGGCTCATTAGGTCCTGTCGGCTTATCAATGCCTATTATTGTTGATAGAGCAGCTAACATACTTGCTGATTTTGTTGCCGGTGCAAATAAAGACGACGAGCATTACAGCGGTATTAACTGGGATCGTGACGTAACTGATTACGAAGTTGCTGATATTCGTAATATTGTTGAAGGCGATATGAGCCCATGTGGCCAAGGCGTTTTACAAATTAAACGTGGTATTGAAGTAGGTCATATTTTTCAACTTGGCACTAAATACTCAGAAGCGATGAAAGCGGGTGTATTAAACGAAGGTGGTAAAAACCAAACCATGACTATGGGTTGTTACGGTATTGGTGTTTCACGTATTGTTGCTGCTGCTATTGAGCAGAACAACGATCAATACGGGATCATTTGGCCAAAATCAATCGCGCCATTCGATTTAGCAATTGTTCCAATGAACATGCACAAATCGCATCGTATTCCTGATATTGCAAATAACCTTTACCAAGGTTTAAAAGATGCAGGTCTTGATGTGTTATTTGATGACCGTAAAGAGCGCCCTGGTGTTATGTTTAACGATATGGAACTCATTGGTGTGCCATTTACGCTAGTAATTGGTGAGCGTAACCTTGACGAAAACAAAATTGAGCTTAAAAACCGCCGTACAGGTGAAAAGCTAATGATTGATATCGATACAGCAATTGATGCAATTAAAGCAGCCGTTAAAGGTTAAGCTAAAAATACTTATAAGTAATTTTAAAACCGCTTTTTAAAAGCGGTTTTTTTATATCTAAATTTTACATGTGTCATTTAGCTTTAGTATTACTGTCGTATAATTGTCATTTTTATTCCCTAAAGTATTTAACCTGAACTCTGGATAATAAATCTATCTCGAGCAGCTATTTTCAGCGCTAACTGCGTTGAATTTACTTGCAATAGGCTCGCTATTGACGCGTAAATTCGCCTTGTTTTCACTGAAAATCTCTGGCTAGAGAAAATAAATTTAAATATCACCATGATTCAATACCTTAGTAAATCTCTTAACCAGAGTTCAGGTTATTTAACTATTACACTCGATACTTTAGGGAATGAAAATGAGTAATGGCGCAAACACTAAGAAGCAACACTACCCTGCTATTTGGATATCTGATGTTCATTTAGGTTACAAAGACTGTAAAGCAGATTACTTACTCGATTTTTTAAACTCGGTAGAATCCGACACACTTTATTTAGTGGGTGATATTATTGATTTATGGTCAATGAAACGTCAGTTTTATTGGCACCCTTCGCATTATCAAGTATTAAACTCTATACAAAAAAAAGCAGCTAGCGGTACACGCGTCATTTATATTCCCGGTAATCATGACGAAACGTTTAGAAACTATATAAATCAAACGTTATTTGGTATTGAAATCCACCAGCAATTTATTCACACCACTAAAGCTAATAAACGTTTTTTACTCGTACACGGTGATGACTTTGATTCCGCGACACGCTATAACAAACTTATTAGTATCGCAGGTGATGCAGGGTACGACTTTTTATTATTTTTAAACCGCTGGACCAATCGTATTCGAAAGCTATTTGGTGGTAATTACTACTCGCTTGCATCATGGATAAAAGCTCGCGTACACAAAGCACGTGAAGCAATTAAAGCCTTCGAAGATGCCGCAATTCATGAAGCTAAAAAGCAAAACGTAGACGGTATTATTTGTGGACACATTCATCATCCCAAAATAAAAGTAGATGACGGAATTATGTATTGTAACGATGGAGACTGGATTGAGAGTTGTACGGCGCTGGTAGAGCAGCAAGATGGAAAAATTGAATTACTACATTGGTCAGACACACAAACCGTACTCGATAGCGCCGACATAACAAGGTTAAATATATCAACGGATGCTAAACCAAAAAAATCAGCTGCATAAGCAGCTGATTCTCATCTAATAACGATTAACTTAGCCAGGTGATTAACTTATCTTTCAGCGTTCTTGGTTTGATTGGTTTAGTAATATAGTCGTTCATGCCTGCAGTTAAACAACGTTCTCTATCACCTTCCATTGCGCTTGCTGTCATAGCAATAATAGGTATGTAAGTGTAGTCTACCCCGGCCTTACTATTTCTGATTTCACTTGTTGTATCGTAGCCATTTAAATTAGGCATTTGGCAATCCATTAAAATAACATCAAAAGCTTGCTCTGTGTTTTCTCTCAATGCTTCTAATGCTTCTACACCGTCTGATGCACAGGTGATTTTTACTTTAGTGCGTTTTAAAATCGCCTTAGCAACTTCAATATTAATCATATTATCGTCTACTAATAATATATGATAAGCAGACAAATCAGGCTCTACTTGTTCTTCTGTTAAGCCTTTTGGTGGCGCTATAATACAATCATTACTGGCACCAAATAAGCTGGCTAACTTATAGCTAAATTGATCTTGGGTAAGCGGTTTATTTAGAATGTGGCTACCCTCAGGTAATATCATTTTAGTCGGTTTATCGGTCACCATGTCGCGTAAAATTAAGACGTACTTTTTATTAAACTGCTTACAGTAATCAATTAACGCATCAATTTGAGGATGCTCATCGTCAATCAATAATAAGTCAGCTTCAAACTCTTTATGCTCACTAAAGTAGTCGAGTCTTACAATGTTTTCTGCATTTACTTTACAGGTTAGTAGCAATAAATCGCACACGTTTTTATAAACGTTATCGCGCGCTATTAATGCCGCTACGTTAATACTTGTAGCAAGCTCAATACCTGTGTTTAATTTTTTCTCTTGTGCTACATGTAGCTCAACTGTTGCGGTAAAGGTACTACCAGCACCCTTTTCACTTATAACCGTAATATTACCACCCATTAACTGAGCAAGTTTTTTACATATAGATAAGCCTAAGCCTGTACCACCAAAATGGCGGGTTGTACTTGAATCTTCTTGTGTAAACACTTCAAATAGTTTGTCTATGTTCTCTGGCGCTATACCAATTCCCGTGTCTTTTATTGTAAAGCTCATTAATAACTTTGAGTCGGTAATGTACTTAGAGCCGACAGTTAAACTTACTTCACCTCGGTGAGTAAATTTAAATGCATTATTAACTAAGTTAATTAAAATTTGTTTAAGTCGATGGCTGTCGCCAATAACCATTCTATCTACTACATCTTTTGTATCTAAAAACACTTCAAGACCTTTGCGCTGGCCCTGTAACGCTAAAGAGCTAATCATATCGCTACATACTGTAACAACATCAAATGTATGATTATCAATATCAAGCTTACCCGCTTCTATTTTAGAAAAATCGAGAATATCGTTAATCAAATTCATCAGAGAGTTAGCACTACTATTAGCTAATTTTAAGTAATGGTATTGTTGTTCACTTAAGCCATCTTCTTTGAGCATTTCAAGCATACCCAAAACGCCATTCATCGGTGTGCGTATTTCGTGAGATATATTTGCTACAAAGTCACTTTTTGCTTGGCTCGCTGCTAATGCTTGATCAATTGCTCGCTCTAGCTCAACAGTCCTTTGTGATACTTTTAGCTCTAAAGTACTGTTTAAGCCTTCAAGCTCTGATTGAGTATTTTTTAATGAGCTAATATTTCTTAAAATAGCCGCTACCTGATAACGGTTATTGTAGACATCAAAAATACTACTGAGTGTAATTGAAAAGTATTGTTTGTTGCCATAACCATCTGTGTAGATAGCTTCAAACGGCATTTTTGATCCGTTTGAAATAGTCTCTTCTATACAGTTATTATCGGCTTCATTTAAGTTAAATAAAGAAACAAAGTCAGGGCTAGTGCCTGAGATTGAATTACAGAAAACCTCTTTAGCTGTATTATTAAAGTGAACAATTTCGCCGTTTTGCTCAATTGTAAAAATAGCATCCAAAGAATTTTCTATTACTTTATTGTTTTGCTCTTTTAGAGAATTAATTAACAACTTACGGTTTATAAAACGTTGGTATAAAAAGGCAATAACTAAAAATACGCTAAAGAATACCACTAGCATTGCAATAAAGTTTTGACGCCTTTCGTTCACCTTTGCAAACAACGTTTTAGTATCAACACTTACACCAAGCTCTAAAGGTAACATCGCAATATCACCATCAAACGAAATACGTTTTTTTAACGTGTAAGCAATTGGGTAATTACTTAGCGGTAAAGTGCCTTGCTCTGCCATTGTGCTTGCAGTGGAAAATTCTTCAGTCCATGTTTTTGCTTTATTAAATTCAAAACCGAAGCGTAATTGAGAGTTTGGATGATATAAAAATTCACCTTCATTATTCATTAGGTAAATTTGTGTTCCTTGTGGAGATTCAACCGTTAAACTTTTTATTAATTTATCAGCAAAGTAGTTAGTGACTAATATTGCAAAAATTTTATTTTTTTCATCAAAAACAGGCTTAGCTACACGAAAAGTACTTATATAAGGTTCTTGTATCTGCCCATTTTCACGGTTGTAGTTAATTGGAGAAATATAAACACTTTTATTATCGAGCATACTCGCTTTTATCATGTAATCGCGTTGGCCTTTCTTTTGTAATTGCAGACCTTGCAGTCGATTAATTTCTCCGAGTTGGTTTCTATCAACCCTGACAACTTCTTGCCCACCATCTGCGAGAATAATATAGCGAGCCTGAAGTATGCTGTCGTCTGTGCGCATAAAACCACTAAAAATACTCGCTAAGCGCTCTTCCCAAACGTCGATGTGCGTGCCTAACAAGGGATCTATTTTCTTGTTTTCAGTGGCGCGAGTAATGCCTTTAATCGGGGGCGTTGCGTCTAAAAAGCGAATAGCGGTAACACTATCTTTAAGATGGTTTTTTAGTGAAAGGCTTTTTGTTTCAAGCTCACGTTTTAATTCTATTTGGGCTGAATTATAAACATCACTTCTTACTTTTTGGTCAAACAAATACAGAGATGGTAAAGCTATAAGAACAAATATTATTGTTGCAACGAGCATTAGTCTATTATTTTTTGTCACATTCAAAAAATTATTCTTTTTCAACATTTACCTTCACCATAAATTTTTATTGTTATTAGTATAGAGCATTAACGAAAGAATTGGACCACCTAACTAATCGGTTATCGTTATAATTTTTATAATAAAAAGACTAAATCATTAGTTTTATTTAGAGCACTCTCTCTATATGAATTATAAATGAATGAGAGTACCCATATCGACTCACGCAGCTTATAAAATAGTTTTTTCAAGCAATCATTCCTTTAAAATATAAAAGGTAGCCAATGCTTAATGCCAGTCAGTTAAGCTGACTGGCATTTTTCTTTTTATGGGGATACTTAGATGGTTTTGGCTTAACCCATCGGG
>NZ_JADYXN010000118.1:417-849 GCF_015864285.1 Pseudoalteromonas sp. NZS100_1 | reverse complement strand
GCGGGAACGGGAGCGCATTGCGTCGCGCAATTCCCGGCGCGGGTGGAATGACTGGCTACAGGAGCAGGCCAAGGCAGGCGACCAGACCGCCCTTGAGGCCCTGCGCGCGCGGGAGGGGCGGCGCACAGCCCCCAATGACGCGCTGCATATAGCCGCCATGCCGACCGCAGCGCATCCCGCAGCGATCAGGCAAGACCACATCACTAAGCGCGGGACGATCATCTACCGCACCGCCAATGCAGCGGTGCGCGATGATGGCCAGCGCCTGCATGTATCGCGCGGGGCGCAGATCGAGGGCGTTGTTGCCGCCTTGCGGCTTGCGCACGAACGCTATGGCGACAGGCTGGCGATTAGCGGCAGCGATCAATTCAAGGCCCTTGTGGTGGAAGCCGCCGCCCGTTCGGCCATGCCCATCACTTTCGCGGACCCCGA
>NZ_JADYXN010000118.1:0-384 GCF_015864285.1 Pseudoalteromonas sp. NZS100_1 | reverse complement strand
CAAATCATTGGACGAGGAGATAGAGGCGGCGCTGGCGTTGTTGGGCGAAACGCCGTCAATGGCGCTGGACGAGACGCCAGCGCCACAGCACCAGGTCGAAACGGGACATTCCGACCCGGAGCCGTCAGCGCCGGAGGAACCAACGCCGGAACCGGCCTTGCAGCCGGAGGAGCCAGCATCACCGCCGTTGGAATTGGTCACGCACAGCCCGCCAGAAATGGACATTCTAGCGCCGGAGGAGCCGAGGCCCCCAGCGAGCGCGCCGTTAAGCCCAACATTGGCCGCGTTGGACGAGAGCCGCCGCCCGAAAGCCGAGGTAGTTTGCGCGACCTGTCCAAACTCGGTCTGGTTCAGCACGCCGAGCGAGGTAGCTTGCTATTGCCG
>NZ_JADYXN010000117.1:0-851 GCF_015864285.1 Pseudoalteromonas sp. NZS100_1 | reverse complement strand
AAAAATAATCTTCAATCAATTCTACGAAGAATGTTAAACGGTTTGTGTATTTTAGTTAATTGACAATATGACATCTTATATTTGTTACTTTTAATACTTTAAGATCAGCTTATCTCGCTTAAAGCTAATATATAAGTACTTAGTCATTTCTATTATTGTTATTTTTAATATCGTCAGTAAATCAACTAAATCTATAAAGGCATAACTCTAAGAATAGCGATTTAAAATATGTCACAAGTTGGCTTTTGTTGTTAGGCTAAAAATACAAATATAAGAGGGATTTTTATGATCAAGGCAAGATCGGCTAGCGTGACTTTAACGCTTATTCTATTTTTATTAATACCAATGCAAGGATGTGCAGATATGTTTGGCTTTTTTAACAAACAAGACGTTACGTTGTCGTTGCCTGTAAAAGGCAGACTATTAAACAAGGGTGAACCCTTACAGGGCGTTAAAGTAACAAGAGAGCTGATTTATGGTGATACTTATATTGATGAAGCCATAAGTGATAACAATGGTTACTTTTATTTCGATAATAAAACAATACGTACTTCAAAGCCTTCAAACATGTTTTTTAATAGCTCTTTGCTACAGAGTATTTATATTGAAAACAAAAAAGATGAAGATTCAATCTTATGGTACACCACTATACAGTTCACCGAAGAGCAAGTACTGCTGTCTGATATATTAAATAACTTTGAATGCGAGCTTACTGAAGAGCCAATAACATACGATATACCGATAAAAAACACGGGTCAATTTTATACAGTTTATACACGTTGTAAGTTATAGAAATTAGTGAGAAGTTTTATAAAGCCACTAATGTTTATCTATTAGTGGCTTTAATATAA
>NZ_JADYXN010000116.1:0-855 GCF_015864285.1 Pseudoalteromonas sp. NZS100_1 | reverse complement strand
GGCGACGAATTCCAAATAGTGTTCGCCGACATTTGTGAACAGGACAGGTTATCGTCGATCGCCATCGATATAATCCACAGTCTATCCCAGCCATACCTCATACAATCGCATCTGGTCACAATTGGCACGTCGATAGGGATTGCTATTTCGGATTACGATCAGCGATCAGCGATCGATATTGGTGACACGCCTCGAAGAGGAGACCCGGATCGGCAAAGGCGGGACCCTGGCGGCGCAGCTGTCGCGGCTCGACCTGATCGTGCTCGACGAGCTCGGTTATCTGCCGTTCGCCCGCTCGGGAGGGCAGTTGCTGTTCCACCTCATCAGCAAGCTTTATGAGCGCACCAGCGTCATCATCACCACGAACCTCGCCTTCGGTGAATGGCCGACCGTGTTCGGCGATCCCAAGATGACCACGGCGCTGCTCGACCGCGTCACCCACCACTGCGATATCGTCGAGACGGGCAACGACAGCTGGCGCTTCAAAAACCGCAGCTGACAGCCACCTTCGGCGCCTTCAAAAATCTATCTTGCGCTGCGCGCGCCTCCGGTCGGGCTACGCCCGCCCTCCGCCGCACGCAGCGCAAGGCCATCTTCAACAAACCAACATCATATCCGAAAAGGGGTCCCTCTTCGACGCCGATCGGGGGTCCCTTTTGAACGCCGTTTGACACGCCAGGGTGCCCTCGACAGGCTGCGCTTCAGCCCAAAGACGTTCGACATTGCCGGCGTGGGGCAAGGGCCCGTCATTGTAGGTAAACGGCCCGCGGTTTGGTACACGCCGGAGCTCGCGCAGGACATTTTCTCGATCACACCCGGCAAAGCAGGTGACGAGGATTCCGCGATTGCCTTGGC
>NZ_JADYXN010000114.1:0-867 GCF_015864285.1 Pseudoalteromonas sp. NZS100_1 | reverse complement strand
GATGGTCGAGCATCCGTTCGAACATATGGGTGAAGCCGTCTCTCGGCATGGCCTGGTAGGTGTCGGTGAAATAACGGTCGTCGGTGTTGGTTCGCGTCGGCACGCGTGAGGTCACCGACTTGTCCAGTTCCGACGGGTCCATTCCCCATTGCTTGCGGGTGTAACCCTGGAAGAAAGTCTCGTAGAGTTCGCGTCCCACCGCCGAGATGACGACATCCTCCGACGTGCGGACGATATCCACGGGCTCTGCGCGGGAGGCCAGGAAGGCGGCGGCCTCCTCCTCCGTCCGCAGATCAAGATGGTAGAGGCTGTTCACCGTCGTGCGGTTGATTGGCATCGGTACCAGGCGGTCGCCGACAGCCGCGAGCACGCGGTGCTCATAGCCACGCCATTCGGTGAACTGCGAGAGATACTCGAAGATGTCGGCCGAATTGGTGTGGAAGATATGGGGGCCATATTGGTGGATGAGGATGCCGGCATCGTCCAGTCGGTCATAGGCGTTGCCGGCGACGTGCGGCCGCTTGTCCACGACCAGCACCCGCTTGCCCGCGTCGCGTGCGAGCCGTTCCGCCATGATCGCGCCGGCAAAGCCTGCCCCGACGACCATGACGTCATAGGATTGCGGGCGGTCTCCGTCTGCGCCAATAGGCGACACCACGGGATAGACGTGGCTGCTGCGTTGCACCGCTTCGTCAATGAGGTTGCTCATCGCGCATTGCGTGAGATCCCAGCTCTCCCCTGCGAGCCGCGCGTCGACGGCGGCCAGCCAGCCGTTTGTGCGGGAGAGGGTAAGCGCCGCGTCGCAGGCGGCGACGAAAGCGTCCCGCCCGTCCGCGATGCGCACCGCCTCGACATCGCCATAGCCGC
>NZ_JADYXN010000113.1:0-884 GCF_015864285.1 Pseudoalteromonas sp. NZS100_1 | reverse complement strand
GATGGCTCAGACAGGCGCCGTATTATTCCTGAAGAAATATTTAACCAGCTGGAGCCCGCGGGATTGCATCCACCAGCACGCTCACTAGATAACCGTTATATCGCTATTTCGGGCTATATAAATGACCGAGCGACTCGTCAGCTTTACGATACTAAAGAGAAAAAGCTAATCACCATGTCAGGCGGGGGCGGCTACCCTTGGTTTAACTGGACTTCAGGCAGTGAAAACGTCATTTTTTACTCAGATGGCAAAAACTTTAATTACCATGTACCAACAGGGGAGCTAACCCCTCGACCTCAAATTCACCACAGCGGCGCTGCTTTTTTACTTCCGGGTGATAAAGAGTTTTTAGCCATAAAGCACGATGGTTTTTGGATACATAAGTTTAATGGTGAAGTGGTTCGCAAAGTTAATTTTGGTTTTCCTAAAGCGTGGGAAATGAAAAACCACCGTATTTCACCTGATGGTAAGTATTTAGCGTTTATGACTCACTTAAGGCCAAAAGCACATTTTCATTGGGTTAATATTGCTAACCCTGAAATAAAACATTCAGAAATAGGGGAAGGTAATGGCGTTATTTTTTCTCCAGAGGAAGATCATCAATTGCAGTATGTAACAACGTTTTCAAAAGAGCGTGGTGAAAACGGCTTATATCCTTCAAGGCGTATAATAAGAACAAAAAATATAGTGACCGGTGAGCAAGCTGAGGCGCTAGTAAAAGAAAAGAGAATTTGGGGTCTGGATACATTAGGTCCAATAGCTGTTACAAATTTAGCAGCAGAAGGAAAATAAAATGCATGAAATGAGCAAAGGATCTGCAAGCCCATTAGTTTACTTATTAACTGGTTATATTGAAAACAATAAATCATAAAAAGTTTTAATGA
>NZ_JADYXN010000112.1:0-887 GCF_015864285.1 Pseudoalteromonas sp. NZS100_1 | reverse complement strand
GCATGAAGGATGGCCGGCCCCTCTGCTGCCAGCCAGCGGTCGACCGCAGCCGGAAGCTCGGCAGGCTTTTCAACGCGAAATCCTTGGACGCCACACGCCTGCGCAAAGGCGGCGAAATCCATGTTTGGGAAAACGGAGCCAGGCGCTGGGGGCACGCCAGCCCCCTCCATTTCCAGATGGACAAGGCCCCAGCCGCTATTGTCATAGACGACGATCTTGACTGGAAGCGCATGCTCTACCGCGGTCATGAATTCGCCGAGCAGCATGGTGAAACCGCCATCGCCCACATGCAATATCACCTGGCGTTGCAGATCCAGTGCCTGCGCGCCATTGGCAATGCCAAGGCCTGTGCCGACCGCCGCATTGTTGAATGAGCCGGTAATTTGCTGACGACCCGACTGGCGTAACCAGTTCGACGCCCACAAGGTCACTTCTCCAGTATCTGTCACCCAGATGGCATTGTCGCTTGCCCGGTCGCTGATCGCCCGGGCGACGACCTGCGGATGAAGCTTGTCATGTGACCGGTCGAGAGCAGCCTTTTCATCGAGCATACTGTTCCAGGCTGCGCGGTCGGCGTCGACCTTATCCAGGAAATGCGTGTCGGAGCGTTGCGGCGGGCGGTCTAGCAACAGGCGCAAAGCGGGCCGGACCGAACCCACAACGCCCAGTGTGACCGGGGTCCGCCGTCCAAGGGCAAAGGCGCGCTCGTCGATCTGGATGGTTTTTACGTCCTCGGGGAGAAATTCCGAATAGGGATAGTCGGTCCCGAGCATGAGCAGAATGTCCGCATCGGCAAGAGCGTCGACTCCGGGACGACCTCCGATGAGACCGACACCACCGATCCAGCGTGGGTCATCATAGGGGAGAATGTCCTTGCCGCGATAGGT
>NZ_JADYXN010000111.1:0-895 GCF_015864285.1 Pseudoalteromonas sp. NZS100_1 | reverse complement strand
GTTGTCGACCGTGAGAGTGAGCTGTTCTTTTGGGTAGCCGTTCTGTTCTCGAATAGCCTTGGCACGGCGTTCGGAGATGGGCTCGTCTATGTCTTCGGCCTCACGTACACTACCGGATCACTGGTTTGCATGGCGGTTATCGCTGCGGTGCTGCTCCTGCACTACGTCGCTCGGGTCAATGCGGCGGTCATTTTCTGGGCGGCATTCGTCTTTACCCGGCCATTCGGCGCTGACTTCGGCAACCTGCTGACGAAGGATACGATCAAGGGCGGGCTCGGCCTTAACACTTTTGCCACGTCTCTGGTCTGCGTCCTGCTGCTCGCCGGCATCGTCGCGTTCTTCGAACGTCGACAACGCCGTGTGGACGCACGTCGAGGTGCCGTGGCCTGAATCGCTGAGCACACAGTTCGGAGTTAGTCTTCGAGCCGGTCCACCTTCCCGATTGGGAACGGCCAGCGAGACGGGATGGGCGTTCTCGGAATCGATCGACAAACGGGACGCCCTAACCCTTCCCCAAAACCCGTCGCCGGGTGAGCGGTGAGACACCTGATCCACGAATGGGTAAGCAAGACTAGCGACACGCCATATATCCGCTATGCTAGAATTATGGAAACTGGTTCGGCCATCGCTGCACTGGGTGCTCTTGCGCAGGGCACGCGCCTCGATGTGTTCCGCCTGCTGGTCCGCCACGAACCTGCTGGAATGGCGGCCGGCGAAATCGCCCGTCAGCTCGACGTGCCACAGAACACCATGTCGGCACACCTCGGCATTCTCGCCCGCGCTGGCTTGGTCCGGTCTGAGCGCCATAGCCGATCGATCATCTACCGGGCCGATCTGGACGGCCTGCGCGCGCTGACGCTGTTCCTCGTCAAGGACTGCTGCGCCGGCTCGCCTA